>JABXGU010000027.1 GCA_016550415.1 archaeon
TATCAAAGCAAGCCCGTGAAAGCCTTGAAGTAATGCTGAAACGGCTTCGATCTGTCGAGAAGGTGGCTTGGTTTTTATCCTCCAGATTTCGTCCAAGCCAAAACCCAGCTATAACCCTTTATGATCAAATTCCAGCCATTGAAGACAAGACAAAGCCAAAATCCATTAGCACACTCCCCATTTCACCAAAATTTGTCAAGGTTCTCAAAGATCATGGTATTTCAACACTTTTGCCCATCCAGATTTTAGCAGTTGAAGGAGGACTGCTAGATGGCGAGGATATTCTCGTAGTTTCAGATACAACAAGTGGAAAATCCCTGGTTGGAGAGTTGGCAGGAATTAAAGCTGCGATGGAAGGAAGAACATACATCTATCTTTCGCCTCTGGTTGCATTAGCAAACCAGAAGTATCACGAATATGTTAACACATACAAAGCCCTTAGATTACGCACTGCCATTCGGGTGGGGATGAGCTCCATCGATGTAGGTGAAGAAGAGCTTGTAATTATCGATGATGATGTAGCTGATGCAAATATCATTGTAGCTAGCTATGAGGGGTTTGACTTCCTTCTCCGAAGTGGACAATGGCATCAAATTAGAGATGTTGGTGTTGTTGTAATCGACGAGATTCAGATGGTGGCAGATGAGGACCGAGGAGCAGAACTAGATGGCCTATTAGCACGGCTTCGCATACTTTTTCCAAAGGCACAGCTTGTAGCTCTTTCAGCAACGGTTGGAAATCCTGAAGAACTCGCCCGGGAACTAGAATTAAAACCTGTGATTTTACGTGGACGCCCAGTTCCGCTTCAACGACATTTAATTCTGACACTCACTGAATTGGATAAACTCCGTATGATGGCGGACATAAGTAAGGCTGAATTCCAGCAAAAAAGTTCTTTCGGTTTCAGGGGACAGACAATTATTTTTACTAATTCACGGCGAAGCACTCACACGATAGCTACCGAGTTGCAGAAACATGGAATCTTGGCACGACCATACCATGCAGGAATGACATATATCCAACGGCATAAAATCGAAGAAGCCTTCTCAGCGGGAGAAATAGCAGCTGTAGTTACAACTGCTGCACTAGCAGCAGGAGTGGATTTCCCAGCTAGCACAGTCATTTTCCAAAGCTTAATGATGGGTACAAAAATATTGAGTGTCGGCGAATTTACTCAGATGCTTGGTCGTGCTGGACGCCTCGGCAAACATGACGCTGGAAAAGCAATATTATTAGCTGAGATAAACCGACGATATTTTGGTGACGAGCCAAAAACAGAAGAAGAAGTTGCCATAGATGTATTGAACAATCCCATTGAAGATGTTCGACCAGAAGCAACATTTGAACAATCTGTAGACCAGATATTAGCAACACTTTCTTGCTTTGACACAATATCACTGAAAGAATTGCAGCAGGGTTATGAGAGTCTCATATCTCGTACGGTAACTTTGAGTGAAGGCTTGAAATTTCTTAAGAAACATGAATTAGCTGTGCAAACTGGAGAACAGATAACAGCAACAGAATTAGGACGCGCTGCAGCTATCTCATATTTCTCAGCTTCCAATGTTGCTGCAATCCAAGAATATACGAAGAATAGAGCTGAAGAGCTTTCTGTTATGCTTGAACCATTAGAAAATGTATATCTCTCACCTAGGCTTCAAAGCGAAATTGAACGTGCGTTTCGAACACGGTTTGCTACCCGTCTTTTTGCAGGTGCTGTCCTCGATTTGATGAGCACTCGTAGCACTCGTCGCCTAAAGAATCTCCCTCGTTGGGTACTACACATGTTTAGCAAATGGACTCTTTCATTTTTTAACTGCCGATGTAAAGAGAGCCCATTCTGTGAACATGGTCAATGGAATTTCTCAGATGCGGTTCTTAAAATGCGGTTTAATGGTTTGACACCTTCAAAAATAAATGCAGCATTTCTAAAAGAGTATGAGTTGTTTATTTATCCCGGTGACATTTTTGGTTTTCTTGATAACCAGGTTCATATCCTGCAGGGCATTAAACGTGTTGCAGAAACCTTGGAACGCTATGACTTAGCGGAGAGCGCAGATAGAGCAATCTCATTGATTGAACACCCACTAGATCCGGATACATCGCCTAGTATATGAAATACTCTCGATTTCCAATCAAATACTTGAGAACAGAGTTGTATTCATCATCCATAGCCTTTGGAGTATCGATGGAGTCCAAACGTGTATCTGTCTGCATTTCGATTATTACCCATTCCTTAAAGTCAGCAGCCCTATACGCATCAAACTTTTTGAGATCCAGTCTAAAGGTCCAAATCTTTGATTGGACACTGAAACGATTATGGAGGAGTGCTTCTTTGAATGGAGTATACAATCTGTTTTTTTGTCCGCCTAGAAGAAATCGGGCTTTGTTTTTCCCTGAAACAAATGTTATATTTTTTCCAATCATTTGTTGCTCGATAATGAGGGTTTGAGGAAGTGCACCTTCAGCGCTTACTTTCAAAATCTGCCCTGATTCAGAAACTGAACCTTTCTTCACAAGAAGGGTTTGAATAATTTCCTGTACTTGTTCGGGCGTTGATTCAGAGAGAGGGTCTACGACCTCAGGATTAAGGATATCCAAAAGGGGAATTGGTTTTCCTGGGCGCATTTCAGTTGGATCGAAGAGGATGGCGCCGACCAGAAATTCAACATCAACAGGATGGCCTTTGACTATAACTTGTCCCTTGACGACACCAGGACCAATTAGGGCTGAACGTACTATATCTCCACAGAGCAAGCTCCAAAGTTGACGTGAAGCAATTAACAAATCACCAGTGATTGTAAGTTTTTGACCAAACAATTCAAAGGTGGGGGCAAGAAAGTTTAGAACCCATAACAGTGGGGGATTTTGCCTAGTCACTTCGATTGAGTCTCCTTGAGTTTTATTCTTCTGTTGAATGTGGAGTGGAACGTAATTGTGGTATCTTGGTAAGGATGGTTTCTAAAACATAATGCTCTACTTGTTCCCTGTAGTCTTCACCGGTTGAAGCACCCAATTCTTGGAGTTCTTGGCGAATTGTGGCTTTCTTGGAACGTTCCCAAGGAAAGCGATCATCTAAATCAAAGATGATTATACTACCAATTTTTTCCAAGGATTTGCCTTCTGCAAGTAAACTACCAACAACAGCACTGATTTTTTCTCGAAGAAATTCGCCTCGATCAGAAGGATTCTGCATAAGAGCAAGCCACACATCGCGCTCAAGAAAATCAAGCGGCGTTACCAAAGGTGGACCAGCCTGTGGATGGGCAGGAAAAGCAGAGTGAATAAAACCGTATTTTGACCCCTCATCGATGGACTCTTGTGGAGGCGGCATTACTTCAATCAGGATTTCAGCCGCTGTATTAACAGAAATTCGTTCTAGGGGACCCTGAACCTCAGCCATGATGCGACGAATTCCTTCCAAAACCTTGTTAGTTAGTTTAGAATCTTCTCCTTCCTTGCCAAGGAATTTTTCATATCGTCGGAATCTAATTAACAGAGATGCACGTGCTCCGTTAATTGCGTCACCAATTGATTCCGCAGTGGAACCCAATAGTCCACCGGATATGGCATGCATGGCATCAGTTATCAACGCTTTTTCGTGATCTTTCAGCCAACGATTGACGATGGATATGAAGAATCCTTCAGCAATCTTACGACGTTGGCCAATGATGGCGATTACTTGTTCTGATGCGGGTTCAATTTCATCGGCTACGAGACGAGAAAGATTGACCAGATTACGTATCTCGTGCAGAAGTACTTTACCAAGCTGACCATATATGTATTCAACCCATCGTCCTTCTGTTAAAGCAACTTCACGTATATACGATTCAATTTCAGGAACAGGGTTGCCGCGATCAGCACGCCGTTTGAATTCTCGCATGAGAATCTCGCAGCAGGGTTCAGGTTCTGTAATTATACCATCCAGCATCACTCGATATGCAACGCGAGCAATTTCAATGTGAACCTTGCATTTATCTGCAATAGCTTTTGCAGCAGCATCTGGCACACGGCTCACTTTCTCGTCAAGTGTTCCATAAGTTGTTTCGAATTCCTGTGCAATGCGCCTACTTAGTTCACGTATCTCTTCTCTATCGAAAGAATGACTCATAATGCAATCACTCCGTCAATCACACAGTTCTGCCCGCTGACCATAACCTAAGATACAGATGAAATTAGTCTTTGAATAGCTTAAGTTTTGTGGCGAAATCAACAATTTATTGGCTTCAATCACTTGTAAATTATTCGTCTGACGAATAATTAGCTTGGTAAGGTGGAAATTCTTAAAAAAGCAACGTAGTTAATGAGGCGGAATTCCTAGAGATGATTGAAAAATGCCCCGAAATATCACAGTTGATAAGGCACCTGTGCCGCCTATCGAAAAACAACCACTTGAAATTGTTGAAAGGAAAGGGAAAGGCCACCCAGACACCATACTAGATGCAGTTGCAGAGGGTGTCGGAGTCAGCCTATGCAAATACTATCTTGAACACTTTGATCGTATCCTCCACCACAATGTTGACAAGGGATCCATTGCTGGAGGGCGCGCTGAAGTGGATTTTGGTGGTGGAAAACTCCTTGAGCCAATATACATTTGTGTCGTTGGACGTGCCACAACTGAGATTCTCAAGGACAAAAGTGTTGTACGAATCCCAGTTGGCACACTTACACTAGATTCCATGAAAAGCACTTTACACAAAACAATGCGGTTTCTTGATCCAAACAAACATGTTATGCTAGATTACCGAATTAAGCCAGGTTCTGCTGATCTTGCAGAAGTCTTTGACCGTTCCACATGTGAAATCCCTTTTGCCAATGACACAAGCTTTGGCGTTGCATTTGCGCCTTTTTCAGAAACGGAAAATTTGGTTTTCAAAACAGAACAGCTTCTCAACTCGAATGCGTTCAAGAAGAAGCATCCAGAAGTTGGTGAAGATATTAAGGTCATGGGCCTGCGCACCAATAACAAGATTCAACTTACAGTAGCAGCTGCCATGATTGCCTCGCTCATACCAGACAAAGACCACTATGCTGGCGTTATCAAAGACATGCATAAGGCAGTACTAGACCAAGCAGTAAAACTCACCAACCGTGATGTCTCTCTTGCCATCAACGCTGCAGACAATCCAGCTAAAGGCTCATATTATTTGACCTTAACAGGAACCTCTGCAGAAATGGGTGATGATGCTGGTGTTGGACGTGGCAACAGAGCAAATGGCTTGATAACACCTTGCCGCCCTATGTCACTAGAAGCTACAGCAGGAAAGAATCCAGTGTCTCATACAGGCAAAGTGTACAATGTGTTAGCTCAACATATCTCAGACCGTATCGTAAAGGAAGAGGCTCATGTTTCAGAGGCATACGTGAAAATTCTGAGCCGCATTGGATACCCAATTGACCAGCCACTTGTTGCATCAGCAGAATTGATTATTGAAGAAGGAACATCTTGGAATTCCGTAAAAGATAGTGTTTCAAGCATAGTAGATGAAGAATTAGCTAATGTCTGTTCAGTCCAACAGATGATTCTAGAAGGAAAAGCGCGGCTCTATTAGTTTGCAAGAATTTACGTATAACTGGCTCACCCATCTAAAGAGATTATACTGCAAGCCCAAGGAGTATGAGGTGGAATCCAAATCCAGCTGCAAGGCAAATAATGAGTATTGCAAGAATAACTTTTGGCCAGTCTAGTTGTGTTGATTTTTCAACATGAATTATTAGCCATATTCCAGCAAGGATTGCTAAGAAAACGAGGAGTATCCCAAGGGCAGGATACAAGAAGATGAATGGAAGCCATTGCATTACAGATAACACCTTTTGATTGATATCTCCGAGAGAAAAGCTCAACCCGTTTTATTATTTTTGGTTGGTCTGAAAAGGGTGACCAAGCCCTACGCAGTGAAGGCATGTTCACGGCTAAATTCCTTTTCATCTATTTGGAGCGTGCGAACAATAGTACCCTTACGTTTTGTTTGCAGTCGCACTTCTGCAGAAGACAGTTGTTTCCTATTTGCTGGAAATTCGAGTTCGTTTATTAGATAGGAATTCATGATGCGAAGAGATGCAAAGGCAGTGGGAAGGTCATCTGAAAAGTCAGGGACCATCTCTTCTAATAATCTAGGGAGAAAAGCCGGTCCATTGGTAACACTTGTATTGCTGAATTTGAGTCGTTCAGCTATGGGAGCTTCTTTTCTAGCAGAAGGAATTGCATTTTTTGATTTGTGTTGCCAGCCAATATTGGTATTGAGATTGCAGAAGATGTAAGCTGTTTCGCCAATTTCATCATAAAGGGGGAGAATCTGGTCTTTAGTATAAGTTCCAGAGATTTTAGTTTGGTAAAGAAGTGCTGCCCGTTTTTTAGTAAAGGGAGGAGCAGTGATTCCCAGCTTGGAAAGGGTTGAATCCAATGGCTCATAACCAAGGATAAGGCCTGATATTGATATTGTATCAATTGGGAGGACCCTCAGAAAGGTTGTTGCAACTAGGTCTTGGTATTGGTAAGTTGACCGCACTTTCACATTACCAGATCGACTAACAGAGATTTCAGCCGCAGGTCCTTCATAATCGCCCCGTCCAAATCTGAGAAAGGCGTGGTGAACCGCTTCATCTGATATTCCACGAAGTATTTTTAATAGGAAGTGCATTTTTGGAACCTTCTCTGCATAAATGTGCGAAGATAATTTAAACCATATTGTATAGCAGTCTTGTTGGATGGTCACACTTTTTAATGCATAGTGCTGCCCATCTTGTCAATATTGTATCTTGGGAGATTTCCTCTGTGGGTGAAGGCAAGAATTGGAAACATGAAATCATTGGAGATGTTGCAGTCATCGCCATTGTACTAATATTATTCGTCGGATACAATACTGGGCTTCAACTTTATCTGGGCACATCAAGACCCCTTTGGGTTGTAGAGTCTGATTCAATGGAGCCCACCTTGTATAGGGGTGACCTAGTGATTGTTCGAGCCGTTGACCCAGCAACACTCGAAGTTGGAGACATCATAATATTCAATGTTTCAGTAATAGATGTTCCAGTTGTTCATCGAATCATTGAAATCGAACAGGTTGGAGGAACACTCCGATTTTATACGAAGGGGGACAACAATCCTATTGCAGATAGTTGGAGTCCCATTACAGAAAACAGCATTATTGCCAAGGTTATTGGCACGGTGAGATACCTTGGTTTCATTTCACTACTCATACTTGTCCCAGGGGTGATTTACATTATCA
>JABXGU010000298.1 GCA_016550415.1 archaeon
CATCCCACGCGGATTCGGTTTGCCCTTTTCCCTTTTCGCTCGCCGTTACTAAGGGAATCCCATTTGGTTTCTTTTCCTGCCCCTAGTAAGATGTTTCAGTTCGGGGCGTTCCCACTCCTACAAAAGGAGCGACGCGCGTTATTAGCGTACGTCAGGAGGTCCCATTAGGCGATCTGCGGATGAGGCTGCATGCACCACCCCGCAGCTTATCGCAGCTTGCCACGGCCTTCTTCGGCGCCCAAGCCTAGTCATCCACCAAGTGGCGTATCTGTGTCGGTACTACTTAGAACCCACGCTGATTCTGACTGGCGTTGTTCAGGGTATGCGACCTATGCATGGCCATCATTGTGAAGACACTGAGGGGACAGGTCATCCTAGGCCCTTCATCCATATGCCGAGCATACGGACTGCTAAATAGTGGTAAAACGGAGGGGGGCACATCGAGCTACTTAAGGCTTTCGTAGCCTTACGTGGCTCTTCACGCCTCCAACCTTAATTTAGGAGCAACCGGGACAAATTAAACTTTCGGTTTTGCTCGTATAACCATTCTGTGCAATTGGACTGTCAATTGAAGGAATTTTCCCTCTTCTTTTTGGCTTTTGATTCAATAACTTGGATAGACATTAAATCCGATATCAATCAGCTTAAATAAGTAAAAGAAACGAATCTGTCTTTTGGATAGTCTTGGAATGGTGGTTGAATATCCTGCTGAGAAAAGCGTTGATTTGATTGGCTTATTCCAAGATCACAAGTACCTAACTGCAATTATCAATTCATTATTGCTGAGGGGAATATGTAAAATATTTGTCGATGATCTGCAGCATCCTACGATTGCACTAATTTCACATCCAGCTGTTAATGTTCTTACAGGAGACAGCGCTAATACAGCTTCTAAGGATTTGTTATCATATATTCCACGCCATAGATCGATATTAGTACCAAACGAAGAATGGGCATCTTTACTCAAAAACCACTACGGAATTAAGTTAATTCCTTCTACTCGCACAAAGTTTTCCTCAAAAGAGCTAAGAATTGAACATATTAGGGCTTTAAAGAAGGATTTACCAGAAGGATTTTTCCTAGAACCACTTACAAAAGAGAATGTAAAACAAATCTATGAAAATATGAACGAAACAAAAATGGTCATAGATTTTTTTGGATCCACTGATGACTTCTTGGAGAAAGGTTTCGCATACTGTATAAAACACAATGATAAGGTAGTCAGTGTTGCAGCGATGGGGAATCCTCCAGTTAATGGAGCCTTTGAGATACAAATAGAAACGATTAACTCTCCTGAATATCGACGTAAGGGATTGGCGACGATTGCTTGTGCGAATTTAATAGAATATGCACTTGAGAATGGGCTAGAACCCAGATGGGATGCAGCAGATGATAGATCCGCACATTTTGCACAGAAAATGGGTTATTGTGATCCTGAACAATACGAAGTTTACTTTTTTACAATGTTGTTTATAGCTATTCTTAGGAAGCTCAGGATTTTGAAAGCACTGAGAGTAATTATTCAATTCTTCAAACCAAAAGCATTTGAGAACTAAATTAGTGAAAAAAAGGAAAATCACTATCATTAGCCCCCTTTTTTACTTCAGAAAAGCCTTTTTTTCAGTTGCGCCATTCTGCTATGTGTTTCTGCTTGGGTTAATTCGAAGTGACAAAGTGAGTATGATGAAGCGTAAACGTGTCCGTGAGCTTGGTCTTGCAATTGGTTCAGGAACCTGTGGCTCACAAAATTCGATTACTGATGTTCCCGATGTTCTGGTTGGTCATGTAACTCTGATTCGTGGTAAGGGAAAGCTAGTCCCGGGTAAGGGTCCAGTTCGAACTGGTGTCACAGCAATCCTTCCCCATGGTGGTAATCTCTATGAGGAACCAGTTATTTCAGCTATACATGTTATTAATGGATTCGGAAAAGCAGTTGGTTTGGCACAGTTACAGGAACTGGGACGACTGGTAACTCCAATTTTGCTAACCTGTACAATGAATGTTGGCTTGGTGGAGGATGCTGTTACTCAATATGTTGTTGAGCAGAACCCAACAGTTGGAATAACAGATTCAACTCCTAATCCCATTGTTGCTGAGTGTCATGATGGGTTCTTAAACGATGCTCAGGGTCGGCATGTTCGACGACGACATGTCTTCGCTGCAATTAATAATGCTAGCACAAACGTCGTTGAGGGATGTGTAGGAGCAGGAACTGGTCTGACAGCTTTCGGGTATAAGAGTGGAATAGGAACGGCATCACGTGTTATTCCTGCAAAATCCGGTGGTTATACCATTGGATGCTTGGTTACACCTAACTTTGGTCGACGAGGGAGTCTAATTATGGGTGGAGTACCCATAGGGCAAATGCTTGAAGATAGTGACACAGTGTCTTCTGAAGCTTCTTCTGTGCGTTTGAGTGGAGGATCCATTATAGTGATTCTGGCAACCG
>JABXGU010000299.1 GCA_016550415.1 archaeon
CAAAGAACACTTAAAATCCTAACCTCTAGCTTATTTCAGCCTATATTTTACCTTAATCGAACGTAATCATAAGCATCTCGTGCTGTATCAAAGGCATAATGGACCTTTTGGAACCTTTCTCGAAACCGTGCAACCTCTTGTCCAACCTTATTTGAATCTTCCCCATCAAAGACCAAACGTCGCATGAAACTCGCAATCTCTTTCATTTCAGATTTACTCATACCCAGTCTGGTAACTTCACTGGTTCCCAATCTTATTCCACCAGGTCTCACATAATCCCTGCCAAATCGTTTATCCCAAGGAAGCAAGTTGCGATTAATGATAATATTGGATTTTTCCAGTTTTTCCTCAACTGCCCGACCATTTCGTAGTGGGGTGTCTGCCACCTCAATGAGGAGTACGTGAGATTGCGTGAATCCCTTATGTTCACCCAAGACTTTGAATCCTTCCTCTGTTAATGCCTGACCCAATGCTTGAGCATTCAATACAATTTGCTTACCGTATTCCTTACCAAAGGCTAGCATTTCAGCCATAGCAACTGCTTTGCCAGCCACATGATGGAGGTGGTGATTGGAATGTAGGGCAGGGAAAACACCTCGCTTAATACGCTCACCATATTCGTCAAATGAAACAATGCAACCACCTTGAGGACCTGGTAATGTTTTGTGAGTGCTAAAGGTTATACTGTCTGCCCCTTCGCGTAGCGGATCTTGGAAGTTACCTGTTGCTACTAAACCTGCGACATGAGCTGCATCAAAGTTAACATAGGCACCATAGCTCTTTGCAACTTCAGATATTTCCTTTATAGGATGTGGAAAGGGAAATACTGAAGCTCCGAACATGTAGAAATCAATGTGTTTCCCTTTCTTCTCAAGCCGATGCATCTTCCGGATGGTTGCATCAACATCGATATTCATTTCAAACTCATCATACTTGAAATATTGAACCTTAAGTCCACGAACTCGTCCAGCTGTTCCCCAAAGACGATTACGCGCAAATGAAATGTGACCCCCAGTGGGAATGGAAAGACTCATCATTCGGTCTCCTGGTTCAGTGAACGCTGTAAGAACACTCAAATTAGCTAGAACTCCACTTATCGGACGAACATCAGCAAATTCAGCAGAAAACAGGGCTTTAGTAAGCTCGATGCACAATAACTCAACTTCATCAATATACTTGCACCCAGCATAAACACGATCGCCTGGCCACCCCTCCGCGTAGCGATCGCTAAAATCAACTCCCATCGCTTCACGGACAGCTGGTGAATGGACATTTTCAGAGGCAATGAGATTAATTGTATCTCGCATCCATTCATGATGCTTTTCCAGCAAAGTGAAAATTTTCTCATACGCAGGGCGTATCTCACTATTCTTCATATTTTCCGAACCTCTGGCAAAATTGTATTTTGTTTTTAGAACGACTTTGATTCATCATCGGTAATGCTTAAAAACGGTTTTGTCAATGAATTTATAGACAAAGTTGGTGAAACCATCATGCCCAAGTCAAAGAAGAAAAGATCATCAGAAGGACCAATGCCTGCAGCTGGCGCAGGACTCATTCGCTTCTTCGCCGACCAAAGTGAAGGCATTAAAATTGGTCCAGTTTCTGTTCTTCTGCTTTCAATCTTTATCATAGTCATAGTTATCCTTGCTTGGTTCCGAGTATTCACATTCCTTGGGTTTTGAATCATCTAACAGAATATACTTATTAACCCAGTTAGTAGCTATCTTCCCCAATCACTAACTCTGGCTGGTTAATTGGGGCAGAAGAATGCCAGAATCACTCTCCAACTTTGAACTCCTCGGTCATAAAGATATCATAATCGCTGCAGGCCAGAGAAGATTTCTTTTCGACCCAATAAAAATACCACAGCACCTATCGAAAGACAAGAGTATTATTTGCGTCTCCCACGCTCATTCCGATCACACAGCTAGTCTTTGTAGTAGTATTGCCAAGTATGTAACTCCAGTAACACTCGATATTTACAAAGCCCTCGGCGGGCAAACAATTCGAGCAAATACAATCAATCTGGGTGACACTATTCAACTTACTGATGACTTAACTCTTACAGCGTTTTCTGCTGGTCACATGCTTGGAGCTGCACAATTTGCTATAGAACGAAACGGCACACGACTTGTTTATACAGGAGATTTCAATCTCAATCCGATGCTAACTGCGTCAGAAGCAGAGTCTCAGCTCTGTGACATCTTATTAATCGAAGCTACCTATGGTAGGCCTGAAGCAAAGTTTCCACCACGTGAGCAAGTCTATTCGGAAATTGTAGAATGGATTAGCCATGAACTGAAAAAGAGTAAAATTCCAACTTTCCAGGTATATGCAACTGGGAAGGCTCAAGAAATCATATGTCTGATTAACAAATATCTTACTGTTCCCGTAATTGTTGATCCAAACATCGCAAAAGTAAGTGAAGTTTATCGTAGCCATAATGTGCCCCTCGAATATTATCCTATAAACTCGAAGACTGGGAAAGAGATTATTCGTGATGGTGGCTTTGTGTACCTTTCTTCACATCGGGTAAATAGGCAGCAAATCCCCTTTCATCATCGAATTATCCGAGCAGTAGCAACGGGCTGGGCGAAGATTTTTCCCATGAAAAATGTTGACAAAGCATTTGTCCTATCTGCGCATGCAGACTTCCATCAATTAATAAAATATGTTCAGGAAGCAAAGCCAAAGGCCGTATATCTGACCCATGGTGATACAATCACCTTCGGTGCAATTCTAGACAAGCTCCACATAAAACAGGTCAAACCCTATCTTAGAAAGCAGCTACATCTTTCTGATTTTCTTTAGTTGGTGGTTCTACATGGAAATGCCTGAAACATAAGGAATTCCACCAAGAACCTCATGTGCAGCTTTCCCAACACGCCTCTGAAGCGAAGCTCGAGTAAATACACGGACAATGTCGAGGTATCCCTTAAGCGCAGAAACCACTTTAGACATTTCACCAATTTTCACAGCAACTCTCTTTTTCTCATGATAAATGAACCCAGGTATCTCCATTGGATCTAGTTGAGCTGCATGTCTATAGGGGACAGAGGGCAGAAGTGGTGAATCTATTCGTACATCCTCCAACGCAACCTTAGCTTTGGTTGCAATCTCCTTCTCAATCTCTTTACGAACAGAATCCTTCGTAAATAGATCAACAGTGGGGTGCTCCTGTACAATCGATTCTATTGTATAGGCGCATTTTAGAAGCTCCCGTCTTTCAAGCTGCTGAATGATTGGTCTTGAAGCCTTGCACTGCTTTAGAAGTGCCCAAGTGATATAATCATCTTTGTCAATGTATTCATCTGGTGTCTTGAATGAAGAGAGACCCAATTCTTCATCAGCTAGCTCAAGGGCATCAGCAAGCATCATCTGCACTGCACGACAAACACGATGGTAATAGATACTCCTAAAACTCAGAACTCGGGCAATCAGAAATGCCTCCAATGTGGAAAGTGCTGTCGTATTAATTGCCAAATTCCCTTGAAACGGTTCAATGGTATAAATCAGACGAAAAACATCAACCCCACCATACTCAGCACCAGTATGAAAGGAATCCCGGACAATATAGTCCATTTTATCAACATCAATGGAGCTACGAATTATCTGATTCAAATAGGGCTTATCCTTCTTCTGGAGTTTACCAACAGCTAGAAGACCCATCTCCTTTGGATCAATATTGGCTTGTCTCAATTTATCAGCTAACTCTGTTTCTTCAACTAGCCAAGTAGTAACATCTTCATGGGTCCTATTCTGCTTTGAAAGCAGCTGCTCAAAGATATGGCTGAATGGTCCATGACCAATATCATGGAGGAGCGCAGCAATACGATAAACTTGAACCTCTTCCTCATTAGCTGCTATCTTCTCACCCAACATTCCAGCTAAGTGCATAGCACCAAGACTATGCTCAAAACGAGTATGGTTCGCACCAGGATAAACAAACTCTGCACCCGCAAGCTGCTTTAACCGGCGAAGTCTTTGGACCACTCTCGTATCAATTATATCCTTTTCTAACTGGGTGATTGCAACATATCCGTAAATCGGGTCCTTAATGAAACCCCAAGGCTCAGAGACCAATCAAGTAACCTCCGATAAGATTCTATTCCTATTGCACCAGTAACATCAAATTTTAATGTTTTCAATAAACATTAGCTTAACTATTAATCAGCTGTTTCATCTTTCAATTTCAGAATAACTTGACGAATCGCAGCCAACACCGAAGACACAAAAGCCTCACTCTCCCTCGAAAGAAACAGGTTCACAACAGCAATACCCCCCAACCTATCCGCAACAATCTCAGAAATCGCCCGAACCGCCGCCTGAAACCGCGTCCCAACCAAACAAGAAGTAGCCGTCCGAGACAAATCTCCAAAAGGCGTAGGAACACCAACACCAATCGTTCCAATACGATGATCCCCATCACTTACAAAAACAAGCACACCATTAGCCAACCTACAAACAGCCACAGAAACACGGATTTCACCAACAGACATTACTTCTTCAACAAACTCAAGCTTCACCATATCCACCACGAACTATGAAATAATATAGAGAAAGGCTAAACCAGACTAGCCCATCCTATAATATCAGGATTTCGAGACTAACAGGAAATCCTCTTCTTCATAATATCCCATTCCCTTTCAATACCCCGCTCATACTCCTTCATCCGCTCAGAATTCTTAACCAACGTGTGGAAACGACCCTGTGGTTCCAAATACTCCATCAAAGGCTTACGCTCAACTTTCCCCTCAGCAATCAACTTACTACGACCCAAAAACTGACTCTCATCACCCTCCTTCTCCCACATGATCCAAACACCAGTCTCAACAGCCAACTTACCCATCTTCACAGAATCCCAAGTCGGATACCGCCACCCAGTAGGACAAGGCGTATGAATCTCAACAAAACGAGTACCAACAATATCCTTCGCCTTCCTAAACGTATCAAAAACCAAACGAGGATATGCCGCAGAAATACACGCTACATAAGGAATCCCATGCTCAGCCATAATCCGAGCAAACGGCTTCCGATGCTGCAACTTACCAGTCGGCGTCGTAGTAGAATAAGAACCATAAGGAGTAGCACCAGAACGTTGCATTCCAGTATTGCCATATGCTTCATTATTATAACAAGTGTATATATAATTAGTTTCTCTTTCAGCTGAACCACTGAGGGCTTGGATGCCTATGTCGTATGTGCCGCCGTCGCCTGCCCAGGCTAGGAGTGTGATTTCTTTGTCTTTTTTGAGGTATTTGAGTCCGGCTGCTATGCCTGATGCGGCTGCTCCTGTGGTCATGAAGGCTGTGTTAAGGACGGGTAGGTGTATTGCGTTTTTGGGGTAGAGTCCTTGTATGACGGACATGCAGCAGGCTGGGACTGTGAGTATTGTGTTTTCGCCTAGTGCTTTGAGGGCGTGTCGGATGGCTATTGTTGCGCCGCATCCTGCGCAGGCTGCGTGGCCTAGTTCTATGTATTCTTTTCTTGGCATGTCTTTTATTGCTACCATTTTTTTTCACCTTTTTAGACCGTAGAATGTGTCTGGTGGGATTATGCCTTTGTCTACGGCTTTGATGCTTGTTTGTATCATTTTTATCATGTCGGTGTAGCGGACGTCGCGTCCTCCCAATCCAGCAATGTAGCCTAGGACTGGTAGTTTTTGCCCGCCTCTGTAGAGGGCGGAGCGGATTTCTGTGGCGGCTGCTCCCAAGTGTCCATAGGATAGGCTGCGGTCAATGACGACGAAGGCTTTGGTTTTGGCTGCTAGGGCTTGGATTTGCTCTGCTGGGAAGGGTCGGAAAACTCGGAGTCGGGCTGAGCCTGCTTTTACTCCTTCTTTTCGAAGTTCATCTATGGCGAGTCGGGCTTCTTCGCCCATTGTTCCCATTGCGATGAGTATTATTTCAGCATCGTTGCATTTGTATGTGTCAATGAATCCTCCGTAGCTTCTGCCGAATTGTTTTTCGAAGTCGCGCTCAACCTTTGGAATGAGTTTTCGTGCTGCTTCAAATCCCTCATGGATGGCATAGCTCAGTTCATAGTAGTATTCGGGTCCGGCAATGTTGCCTGTTGCCATAGGATCCTTTATGTCCAGTTTCCAGTGGCCTGCTTTGTAGGCGGGGAGAAAATCAGTGATTTCTTTGTGGTCATATGCTTCGATGGACATGAATGTGTGGCTCAGTATGAATGCGTCCATAGCTACCATACTGGGAAGTAAGACGCTTGGATCTTCGCTGAGACGATATAGCATTAATACGGTATCATAGACCTCTTGGTTGCTAGCAGCGTAGAACTGGATCCATCCTGTGTCTCGTTGGGCCATTGAATCTGTATGGTCTGTCCAAATATTCCAGGGTGGTCCCATGGCTCGGTTGACGACGGGCATGACGATGGGTAGTCGGGCGCGGCTTGCCCAGTGGAGCATTTCGTGCATGAGGGCAAGTCCGTGGGAGGAGGTTGCGGTGAAGGTGCGAAGGCCCAAGGCTGAAGCGCCAATGCATGCAGCCATTGCGCTGTGTTCAGATTCGACACGGACATATTCGGATTTTAATTGTCCACTTTCTACGAAATCAGCTATCTTCTCCACAATTGTGGTTTGGGGAGTAATTGGATAAGCGGCAATGACAGCAGGTTCTGCTGTTCGTGCTGCCCAAGCTGCGGCGTGATTACCTGTTACTGAGATTGTTTTTGGCATGTCAATCCCTTCCGATGGTTACTTTTCCTGTGCCTCTGCTTCTGTTTCGCGCATACGTGTAATTGCTTTAGTTGGGCAATTTTCTTCACAGATCATACAGCCCTTGCAATAATCCAAGTTAAAGATGGGTTTGTTATTCTCGTCCATTGTAATGGCGGCGTCAGGGCAGTAAAGCCAGCAGGTTTGGCATCCAGTACATTTTTCTTTGTCAACGATTGGACGGAATATTCGCCAGTCCCCTGTTCGACCCATTGCTCCTGGTTCTGGATATGTAATGCAAGTGATGCGTTTGCCTGGGGAATCTCGTTTTAGTGGTGTCATTATTTTGTCCCTATTTTTAGCTCGTTGTATGCGCGTTGGGCGGCATCAATATTTATCTGAATTAGTTTTTCAGATAGATTTTCTAGCCCTTTTTTAATTGCTTTTTTAACACTTTCAATGGATACGATATTGGTTGCACGAGCCACAGCACCTAGCATAATGGTGTTAACAACTGCTATCCCTGCAACTAGTATCCCTGATTCGAGTGCTATCTTTGTAGCATCAACCGTGGATACCTTGGCTTTGACTTTCAATTTGATGTCTTTTGGGTCTCTTGGCGTATTAATTATAACATACGTGTTCTCGTTGATTCCTTCTTGGACATTGGGGATGCTAAGAAGTGTTTCATCGAGAACAACTATTGCCTCAGGTTCGTAGATGTAACTGTGTATTAGGATTGGCTCTTCCGCTATTCGAGTAAAAGCCATTACAGGTGCTCCACGTCTTTCAGCTCCGTAATGAGCAAAAGCTTGGAAGTGTTTGTTTTCCATTCTTGAGGATTCGCCAAGGATTTTGGCTCCTGTGACAGCACCCTGTCCACCACGTCCATGGAAACGAATTTCGAATAGACTCATTATATAGTCCGCCCAAGTTCGATATCGATACTGACCTGTCTACAATGTTAAAAAGGATTACGAAGGTATTAGCTAGATTAGGGCAAGGAGTGGGATTGATATTATAAATGCCCCAAAAAACACTGTGATTCCAACACGCTTAGCGACCCTTGCAGATAAAGGAACCAGTTTGGCAATGGTTTCCACTGTTCCCTCGCCCATCACGTGCAAAGGTTCGGTTTCACCAACATGAACTGCAGCCTGAACCGGTTCAAGTCGGGATTTAGCTTCCTCAACAAGCTCTTTGATGGCATGGATTATTGATTTGTGAGGTATGTCGAGTCCAATTGGACTGTAACCTTCTCCTTTTGTTGAGATGGCTGTAACTTGATGGGTATCAGTTGTTAGGATTTCTGCAGCATCAACATGATGAGAAATGAGTTCTTGGTGTATTTTCTCACGTAAGCCAATAACCATGTTATTTCCATCAATGAGAACATAAGCCATCGTCTGTCCCATGACTTCAATGACTGTTACTGTTATTCCTTCTGGACCCATTCCTTGAATTGGAGAGAATTCTTTCATTGGGTTGGTAGCAATACCCAAACGAGGTTGCCCGCGTTTTGCCTTTAATGCCCGTTGGGTCGCCTTCACAGCACCCTCAATCATTTCTGGGATTAGGTTCGAGTCTTCGTATACAGATTCCTTTAATTCCCCAATGCAATTGTGGGTATCCACAATTATGCTCTTCTCAACGATTTTCTCTACTGCCTCTGAAATTTTCCTTCCAACTGGTAAACTGATATCATCCATTTCCTGAGGCGAACGAGTGATGAGAATTAGAGCAGTATTTCCAAATAATTGACATCCAACTTGGATTGAGCCTTCGGTGACTCGTACAAACTGGGAAACAGAATTGACTTTATGGGTTTTTTTAAAAATGGTTTGAATATTATTCAAAAGGAGAGTTAGTTCTTCACGGGTTACGAGATTTAGATCGTGGGTTGCAGTGCCATGGAATGCACAGGCGATTGTATCTAATTTCTCTCGTCCCCAATCTGCTATAGCACTTGATAGGGAGCTGCTTCCAGTATTTTTGAATGGACCGGGATGGATTCCAGGAATAGTAAGGATTAGGCGTAGTTTTTGGCTATTGTCGGAAAAGCAAATCATGGAAAGTGGAACTTTACTTTTTTGACCAATTTGGCTGAAGCAGGCTTCAATCTGATCTGCTTGTCCTTCCATCCAAACTGAGAGGAATCCACGGAAGAGTTGAATACCATCGACATTGAAGGTTTTTTTCAGCGGTCGGCCAACTGCATAAAGAAGGATTTGTACACAACTGATGATAATAAGCGATAGAATCAGGTACACGCCGATGAAGAGCCACAATGTTGGGGTTAGTAATAGAGTTGGCTCCAAAAGGATAAAACAAACAATGCTGAGGGTGGGAAAAATTAGGCTAAGAAGTGCTCCCTTAATGGAACCCTTTCTGGTCACACTTAATACAACTAGATAGATAATGGCAAGAGAAAAAACTGAGCCAAAAATAATGCCTCGTATGAAAAAAAGGGCTGCAATACCGCTGCCGAAACCAAAGAACAGCATCAAGATTAGTTCAATGACCCATCCTACAAGTGTGGACATGAACCAAAATACGAGAAGAACAAATGTTGCCGCTGTGATAATTCCAATTAGACGGTGGAAACGCAAGATGCTTTCTGTGCGAGTACTCCACCAGAATATTATCATCGTGAGCCCTGCTGAAGGAAGCACCACAATCATCCCTCGCAAAGCACCAATTAATAGAGTAATTGCTCCCCCATTCCCCATCATGCGCAATAGCTCAGCTAGGCCTCCAATCAAAAAAGACGATCCTATCACGAATATAATCATGGTTCGAGGTCTGGGGAGGCTGAAGAGACGGCTATATAGCGAAATGGTTCGCTTCACATCGCGACTCATAACACGTCATTTCTTCTCTTTTCTAATTTAACTATTGCTTTGGGGAATATTGGTGCAAAGCATACAATGTTGGGCACTTTCCTTCGATACAGGCTTTGCAATTTGTACACTTTGTAGCATCAACTTGGGAACGACCAGCTTTTAGAATAATTGCATCGTGGGAGCATAGAGTTTGACAAGTACCACATCCCGTGCAAAGAATTCCACGAAGGACTACTTTTACCAATAGTTCAGCAGTTTCTTCTAACGAGGTTTCTGGTCCAGATATAATGAAGTCTCCACTACCAAAGAGAATACAACTAAGGTTGCTTTCTATATCGATTGTAATATGAATCAGGTCACGTTCAATATCTTGTTCAATCTTACCCAATACGGGAAGAAAGGCCAATGCCTGTTCAAGATCTATTGGTTGATTGAAGTGTCCCTGAATCGATGGACCTGATATTGAATCCCTTTTTGGGGTAGAGATAGTGTATGAGAGCTGTTCTGTAGGAATCTCTTCGGTTGGTACCTTGAGGGGTATGTCAAGTGTCTTTGCTAGGTCTATTATTTTTGGAGGATGTTTCTTCCAATGCCAGAATCCATACTTCATCCATTTTTCGGAAAGTCCCTCTCTTTCTGCTATATTTCGTGCAACTTTATGCCAGCGTTTCCACTCTTGTGGGTAGGATGATTCTATCATATTAAAATCGCTCATATTTGAGGCAGGGCAAAACATGCAGCCAATCCGTTCAAAGCCACGGTTGTAAAGGTCATTATAGGGTGCCTTCTCTTGAAAGAGGTATAGCCAGACCATTAACGCCGTCCAATTATGGATTGGGCTAGCTCCAATCTGGTTTGGTACCCATGGATTTTGCCAAATAGATCCACTGCTTGATCTACGTTGGGACTCATACCGCCTTTGGCCAATAAAGCTTAGACAGCCTTCTGGAAAGTGTTCTTCAATAAGCTGAGCTGTCGGTCCTAGCTTGACTGTTTTACAACATACTCGGAAATCACGGGCTACAAATCCAAACTGATCAAGAACTCTGAAGAATTGGTCTCTATCCACGGTTTTAATTAATAGGTTATCTTTCAATCCTAGATTTGCAACAGCATTGGAAACATTCTCTATTGTCTCTGGAAATTCAATACCCGTGTCAATGAACATCACATGAAAATCCTGTTTAGGAAGTGCCTTCTTCACTAATAGCAGGACTGCTAGGCTGTCCTTGCCACCAGAAAAAGCGACAGCAAGAGGACGCTTAAATTGGGTGGCAGTTTCTTGTATAAAATTAATTGCTCTTTTTTCCAAGCCTTGAAGAAGTGGAGCATTGGCCTGGAGGACTTTTTGCCAAGTCTGTCCTCTCGAAAGAACCTTTGCTTCTTGAGGCAGTCCCCAGTACCGTTTACGGACAGCTATTCCTCGTTCTCTTGTCTTCATATCTTCTCCAGTCATTACAGCTAGTCCTGTCGACACCGCCAGTCCTTGTTCGTTGACGACTATTACATAATCATCTGGTTCAATTCCTGAATCAGCATCTTTGATTCCCGGTCTCAGAACGTTAGCTCCATTTGCAATGAACTCCACCGCAGAGTCATCAATGACAACTAATTTCTTCTTGGTGATTTTTGCAAGTCGGCGTCCGCCTTCAAGTTTTGGAATGAATTCCCATTTCAAGTGCTCCAGACGAAATCTATGTAAACCAATTATTTGCCCATCAAGAATTACTTCTTCACAACAATCTAAATCTGGTATTGCATTCAATAATACGATCTTGTCAGAAGGAATTAGATTCTTAGCAGCTTTTTCTCCATATTGTCTTGAAATTGATGTGATTAATCGGTTCAGATCACCTGCGAAGGCAGGTCGCACATCTCCTGGTGGTGCTATTGGAACCTGACGAGTAGCATTGTTACAACTTCCACAATGGCTGCCTGAGATAATTGGAACATTACAATTATCGCACCATTTGAGTAGGAGTGGTCCTAGAAATGGTCGTTTATGCCTTTTTCTCATGATATCTTGCCAAACCAATAGAGAGAATCAATAAGGAATATAGTCTACGGTTTTCCATGAATTCTTCCTACAATCCCAATAGACCTTGAACTTCTTTCCATGTTTCCTCCCTTAATCGCTGAACATCTCCAATCCCGATTTCCTCTGCTTCTTTTACAGTATTCTTCAACTGAATTACATTCCCAACGGCTACGATATTGGAGACATCAATAGGCAATTCCACACCAAGTCCTTTGACTTGTAATTCAACCTGTCCTGGTGGAAGCGTGATACGTAGGCTTCGTACGATACCGATACGTCGAGCACTTCCATCGATGACCTCCTTTCCGACAATATTGCCTGGCATCTTAACTTCATATACTTCAGCTTCAACAATTGAGGGAACAGTCGTCTTCGACATAGAGAAACACTCTCCAAAATGCAGAATAACCTCTTTCTAGTGGCATATAAATGCGGGTCTCACACTGGAACTAATGTTGGTATTAAGAGTTACGTCGCGATAAATATGCCACCCACGGAGTTTGTAACACATTCATTGATTCAACCTAATACTATTGCCAAACGACTCTATCAAGAAACAATTATTGGAACTGCAGTTAGGTGGAATACTCTTGTTATTCTTCCAACGGGAATTGGAAAAACTGTAATTGCAGTACTAGCTGCTGCCTATCAACTCCAAAAATTCCCTGAAAATAAATGCGTTTTCTTAGCCCCTACAAAACCCTTGGTTCAACAGCATTTGGAGACATTCCGCCAATTCATGTCGTTGCCAGAAGATCAACTTCAACTAATTACAGGAGAAATACCTCCATCAAAGCGCTCTATACTTTGGAGTGACACAACCATCGCCTTCATGACACCACAAGTTCTTCAGAATGACCTCTTAGCTGGCCGCTATTCTCTGAATAATGTAGCTTTGCTGGTTGTAGACGAGGCACACAGAGCTGTGGGTGAATATGCCTATGTCTTTATTGCGAATCAGTTTTACAAACAGGCAAGCCAAGGACTCCTACTAGCCCTAACAGCTTCACCTGGATCTGAGATTGAAAAAATCCGTGAAATTGTGGGGAATCTCCATATTGAGAATATTGAGATTCGGACACGTGATAGTCCAGATGTGGCACCGTATATTGCGCCTCTCAAATTTGAGTGGAGAGAGGTGATATTACCTGATAAATTCCGAGAAGTGGGTCAAGCATTGAAACTGGCTATAGCCTCACGGCTTAGACCCCTAAAAGAATCAGGATTCACCGATACTGCTGACATAACTCGGATTACGGTGCGTCATATACTTGAGGTCCAACGTGAGATTCAGCAACGCATTGCTTCTGAAACTCCACCCCCTAGCCATCTTTTTCAACTTGTTTCCCATTGTGCTGCACTTCTTCGTCTATACCACTCATTGGAACAGCTAGAAACTCAAGGTGTTACAGCTCTCCATCATTTTCTGAATGGTCTTATTGAAGAGTCAAAGCGCAGTGGTGCGTCCAAAGCAATTCTGGGACTGGTTCAAGATGCTAATGTTCAAGACGCACTACTTCTTACTCAAGAATTACTTGACGCCAAGGTTGTTCATCCAAAACTTGTAGTGGTGTCTGAAATCGTTAAGCAACAATTTGAAACTGTTGCAGAATCTCGCATCATGGTGTTCACTAGATTTCGAGAAACAGCAAAACTATTGGAGACAACATTAAAGGTCGTACCAAAAACGCGCCCTATTCGATTTGTAGGTCAAGCCAGTAAGGGTGAAGATCGTGGATTAACACAGAAAGAACAAGGGCAAATTCTTGGCGCTTTTCGCGACGGAAAATACAATGTATTAGTCGCTACAAGTGTAGGAGAAGAAGGATTAGATATCCAAGAATGCGATCTCGTTGTATTCTATGAAGCAGTGCCCAGCGCAATCCGCCTAATCCAACGGAGGGGTCGTACAGGACGCACCAAGCCTGGCCGCGTTATTGTATTGGTTGCTCTTGGAACACGTGATCAGGGATATTATTGGGCTGCTATTCGTCGAGAGGGTCAAATGAAGGAATTACTTAAAGAGATGAAGAAAATGTCACGGGAAATTACACGCGATCGGAAACAAGCAACTCTGAAGGATTTTATGGATCAGAAATCTTCAGAGGAACCTGAGAAAATCAAAATAATCATTGATAATCGAGAACTTCGTTCATCGATTGCAAAATCATTGAAGGATCTCGATGTGGATCTTCAAGTGGAGACTCTTGAGGTTGGGGACTATATTCTTTCTGACCGGGTTGGTGTCGAAACAAAGACTGCTGAAGACTTGGCCCAATCCATTGTTGACCGACGCTTATTTACACAGCTTGGTTCCCTACGTGACACATTTGAAATCCCCCTTCTCTTGGTTTCTGGTGCCACTCTTTTTGTTGCCGGTGGTGTGAATCCTTCTGCAATATGTGGCGCTCTAGCCAGTGCAATGGTTGACTTCCATGTTCCAATTATCAACGTTTCAAATGCCGCAGAGGCTGCAAATCTTCTTTTTGCGATTGCTCGCCGTGAACAACAAGAGCGAAAACAGACCTTCAGTTTGAGAGGTAGAAAGCCTTTGCTCAGCCCCTCCGAACTTCAAGAATATATTGTAGCAAGTTTGCCTGGTATAAACCGGACTCTTGCTAAGCGGCTCTTAACTAGATTTGGTAACATTATTGCAGTCTTCCAAGCCTCCTCTGAGCAGCTAATGGAGGTTCAGGGCGTTGGAAAAAACAAAGCAAAATTAATTCGTGATACAATTGATATGATTTACAAAGGTGAATCTTGATTTTTTCTAACTTTGTATATCTCTAATCATACGCAAGGTTTTGACAAGTTTATTGGTTATTTCAGCGAATTGGCGTATCTCCTCTAAATGGGGTTTTTCTGGCAGAGTATTGCTGAGAATATCTAGACTCAAAAGTATCTTCGAGGCAAGTTGGGTTAGTGCATCAGTCTTTGGTAAATTCTTTTGCTCTTTTTCTTTTAATGACGTTTCTTCCACGACTCTTTTGTCACATTTTGCACAATACATTACACCTTCTGGCATCCGTAGCAGTGGTGTGTTACATTTTGGACAAGCCTTATCGAGCAAGGCTGCTCCCTGTCGGAGCAATTTTCCCATCCGTTTTGTTACATGTTCGGTATTCATTTATCTCCACATCTGTGAAAAAAGCTTTTAAGCAGTCTTTGTATGTCCACACAGCGCATTAGAAAAAGATTTCTTGAGGGGGTCAGTATGGCTAAAAATGATAAACTCTCATCAGAAAGTGTAGAGAAAATCGAGCACGCAACTATGATACTCTCTCAAATAGGAGAAGATAGCACAGTACCCCGCAACATTCGCCGCGCAGCAAACGAAGCCATAGATTTGTTACATAGCGATATTGGTTCTGCGGCTGTTCGTGCATCAAACGCAATCTCACGTTTAGGTGATGCAACCCTAGACCCCAACTGCCCTAGTCATGCAAGAACAGGAATCTGGAATGCAGTTTCAATTTTAGAAACCGTAAATGATTAGACACAGTGCCTAATCCCAGCCAATTTTGTACTTCTCATTTTTTCTTACTTCTTGATAATCGTAGAAGATGTTCAGCCAACTCATTATCACGAGCAGCTACGAGGCTGTATTTTTCATCATTTGTACATTTGCCTGCGAGGACTTGTCCCCTTTGGTCAAGTAGAGATACACCTGATTCGCGAAGAATCAATGATGCTGCAGCTAAGTCTGTTCCACGGAAGACCCCTCTTAAATCAACAAAGCCATCAATTGTACCATCTGCCACATAGCATAGTTCAAGAGCATTGCTACCCAAATGGCGAGTATATCGAACTGGTTTTGTCTGTAATTTACTTGAAACTTGAAATGCCTTTAATGATGGAAAATCCGAATCAACACCGACAACACACTTGTCAAATTGCCCTGATTTGGATGGTCTTATTTTTTCAAAATCACGATAGGCGCCTCCTCCACGAACAGCATGATAACACCGACCTGAAAAAAGATCTAGAACAACTGCTACCTCTACACCACTAAAGGTCAATTCAGTACCAAATGCGATAGCAATACAGCAAATGTGTAAGCCATGAATTAGATTCATGCTCCCGTCAATTGGATCCAAAAGAACAAAGCCATTTGGACGCTGACCAATAATCTGAACACCTGCTTCCTCACTAATAAGGGTGAATGACACAAAGTTCTGCAGGTATTCAATAACTGCTTTTTCTGCAAGATAGTCAAAGCCAACGGTTTCATCACCGCCAGCTCCAATACCCACTACATCATAGCATTCTGGCTGATGCAGACATGAAAGAACCCTTAGACGAGCTACACTTGAAGCGTTTCGCAAATGACGAAGCCATGCCCTTCGAGATGAAACTAAAGAAAAAGAAGACACATAA
>JABXGU010000028.1 GCA_016550415.1 archaeon
CAGACCAATTATTACTCGATATCTCCTCTAGGGTAAATGGTTCTCCCTTGCCCTGTACAAGCATCCAGAGGCGTTTAGCCATCATTCTAATGGATTTGGGAGGTGGAAGGTTAGAGATTTGTGGATGGCGGTTAAGTCGATGAATTGAGGTGAGTGCTTGTTGTTCTGCTGTTTTTGCAGAATGATCGGAGCTAGTACAAGCAACTAATTTAGTAGATGGATATTCTATAGCAACAGCAAGCCATCGATTGATCTTGACAGGTAAAATACCAATAATAATGGATGACATTCCATATGCAATTTATGCTCACTATTAATAAACCAATTCTTGAGGCATGCAAATGATTGTAGAAATTGATGGGTCAACCCTAGAGGGGGGTGGACAAATTTTGCGTTCAGCAATCGCTATCGCCGCCGTTCGTCAAATTCCGGTTCGAGTAAAAAATATCCGTGCGAACCGTTCAACCCCTGGTTTACGTCCTCAGCATTTACATGGAATATTCGCTTTAAAACAGATCGCAAAAGCCCAAGTAAAGGGAGCACATGAGGGATCACAAGAAATCGAATTCATTCCACACAATCTTGAAGGAGGAAGCCTGACGATCAATATTGGTACGGCTGGTTCAATAAGTCTTATACTGCAAGGTCTTATGATTGCAGCACCGTTTAGCAAGAATCCAATAAACGCTCAATTGACAGGAGGTACAAATGTCGCATGGAGTCCTCCCATTGATTATTTACAATATGTTTTGCTTCCACGATTAGAACAAGTAGGTTATATTGGGAATATTCTTCTTGAAAAACGAGGATATTATCCAAAAGGAGGAGGAAGAGTTTCTGCCACGTTTTCTCCCCGTCAAAATCTAACCTCACTGAAGCTTTCATTTTCAAAAGATGAAGTGCTCATTAAAGGCATTTCACATTGTGGAAACCTTCCCCAACATGTTGCTGATCGCCAAGCACAATCCGCAACTAACACTTTGAAACAAGCTGGATTACTGCAAACAGAATTAAAAATAGAATATTCTCCTGACACAATGAGTCGTGGTAGTGGAATCAGCCTTTGGGCACAAGATGCGAAAAATAGATCAAACAGGCTTCTTGGTGCAGATGCATTAGGTCGACGCGGTTTAAAGGCTGAGCTTGTAGGAACACAAGCAGCACAATCTTTATTGAAGGAGTTAAACACCAATGCACCGGTTGATCGTCATCAAGCTGATATGCTAATACCTTATGTTGCCTTGGCAAAAGGACGGTCAGAATTTTCAATATCCTCGCTTTCGATGCACACCATTACAAATATTTTCATAGTTGAACAATTTCTTGATGTCAAATTCAAAGTCAAAGGCGAACTGGATAATCCAGCTCAAATTTCAGTCATAGGGATTGGTCTTGAAAATGAGTTAGCTTTTCCTGAACAAGTTTCGAACTCAAAATAATCTTAAAGAACTGGTTCTCGAGGTGCTTTCGGTGAAGAGTATTAATAATTGGAACCAATTTAAAATCCAGCATCTCCTGTGCTCGGCTAATCTCTTCTTCTGACGCAATGTCGCTCTTGTTTAAAATCGGAAAGATTTCTAGCGTTGGAAATGCTTCTTTAAGTTCTTTGAGAAGGGCAATTTGGTTTTGCAACTCATAACCACACATCAAGGTTGGATCGATTAAGAAGAGAATGCAATCAGCTAGATGTTGTATGGCTGCAATTGCCCTTTGTTCAATCGGATTTCTTTTACTCATTGGCCGATCTAAAAGTCCTGGAATATCAACAATTTGACCGTGTAACGAATCTAATGGAAAGTGACCCAAACTGATTTTTTTCGTTGTGAAGGGATATTCAGCAATCTCTGGTTGAGCTGTTGATATTACTGCAACTAGGGAACTCTTTCCTACGTTAGGATATCCAGCAACGACAATAACTGGGAGTGATAAATTTACAGAAGGGAACTTTCGAAGTTCTTTTGCTGCTTTTTGAAGAATATCAAGTCGTGATTTTAACCGTTTTACAACTGAGGAAATCCGACCATATGCAGCCTCTCGTATTTTTCGTGCTTCAGAAGGAGTTTGGGCTTTGCGTAGCAATCTTTGACTATCCCGAACTATTTGTTCAATAATCCGAACCGCAGAACTCAAACCTGCTAG
>JABXGU010000300.1 GCA_016550415.1 archaeon
GGTCCTGGATCCTACGCAATTACATACCTTAACAATAACACGGGAGTCCATCCAATAAACAGCTCAGCATGGATTACACAAAGTTTTAACTGGGACGTATATGATCAACCTGAAAAGGCATACCTCAGATATCACTACAGAGTCGTAGTGCATGGCGATCCAGGTGACGCAATAATCAATGTCGACCAGGTAATGTATTCGGAAACCACAGGAAACTATACCCGTATTCTTACTGGGAAAGACATAAACACAGATTCGCCCTGGACCGAATCACCAGGACACCCCATGAAAATCAGGCAAATAATAAACACCTTCGGAGAAGGAGGAACACTCTGGCCCCAATGGAAGGTCCAAGTAATTGACCCCACACCAGAGGACACACCCAGCTTCACAGTATATTTTGACGATTGTCAAATGG
Organism: archaeon; assembly: GCA_016550415.1. The sequence continues at coordinate 419 of JABXGU010000300.1, forward strand.
AAATCCTTGGACGCTACTATGGAGCACTAGGCTCAGGAGAATACGGTGAAGACCTCCTATCCCAACTACTCTGGGGCTCCCGAATAGCAATGCTCGTAGGACTCACAGCAGCCGGAATAGCAACATTCGTCGGACTCATCGTCGGACTAATCTCAGGCTACTTCGGAGGACTTATCGACGAAATCCTAATGAGAGTCACCGACTTCTTCCTCGTGATCCCAGGACTACCACTAATGATAGTACTGGCTGCCATATTACAGCCAGGTTGGTATAACATAGTACTGGTAATTGCGCTAGTCGGGTGGACAGGAACCGCACGCCTAGTCCGCTCACAAGTACTAGCAGAACGCGCCAGAGCATACGTCGAAGCCGCCCGCGCAATAGGAGGCAGCGACATATACATCATATTCCGCCACATACTACCAAACGTCACACCCCTACTCTTCGCACAAATAACACTTGGAGTAGCAGGCGCAATACTATCAGAAGCAGGACTAAGCTTCCTCAACCTAACAGACCCAGCAGACGTAAGCTGGGGACGAATGCTCTACCACGCAGCAAACAGCGGCTCATACACAAGAGGATGCTGGTGGTACGTATTTTTCCCTGGTTTGTGTATTGTGTTGGTTGCGATGTCGTTTACCTTGGTTGGTTATGCTGTGGATGAGATTCTCAATCCTAGGTTACGGATTCGTAGACAGTAAAGATGGGTGCAAGTGAAAATCGAAAAATGAATTATGGAGAAAAAAAGAATGTCAGTTCTTGAAGTTAAGCATTTGAAGGCTTATTTCTTTGTTGAAATGGGCTCGGTGAAGGCTGTTGATGATGTCTCCTTTAGTTTGGCTCGTGGTGAGACTCTGGGTATTGCTGGTGAATCGGGTTGTGGTAAATCGACGACTGCGTATGCTCTCTTGAATCTTATGCCCTATCCTGGTCGGATTGTTGAGGGGCAAGTTATTCTTGATGGCGAGGATCTTGTTAGTAAGCCACAATCGGAGCTTCGTAAGATTCGTTGGAAGGAGATATCTATGGTCTTCCAGGGTGCCATGAATGCCCTTAACCCTGTTCTCCGGATTGGTGAGCAGATTGTCGAAGCTATTCTTATTCATGAAGATATTGGCTTTGACGAGGCTTGGCATAAAATGGAGGATATTCTTGAAGTTGTGGGTGTTGATCCATCCCGTGCATCTAACTATCCTCACGAGTTTAGCGGGGGAATGAAACAGCGTGTGATGATTGCTATGGCTCTTGTAACCGAGCCTAAAATCGTTATTGCTGATGAGCCCACCACTGCCCTTGATGTTACCGTAGAAGCTCAAGTACTTAGATTGCTTAAAAGCCTTCAGAAGAAATTCCACCTCTCTGTCATCCTTATTACTCACGATCTTGCCACTATCGCAGAAGCCTGCGACCGTGTTGCCATCATGTATGCTGGCAAAATTGTGGAATTTGCTGATGTTGTTACAATCTTTAAGGAACGGTTGCATCCGTACACTGAGGGGCTTATTCGTTCTGTGCCAAGCTTACTTGGAAGTGACCACCTCGTCAGCATTCCAGGTGCTCCTCCTGGACTTATCACCCCGCCTTCAGGTTGTCGATTCCATCCTCGGTGTCCAATAGCCACTGAGATTTGTACCTCCAAGGAACCTGAATTCCGGGAACTCAAAGAGAAGCACTTTGTCGCATGTCATCATGCTGAAGGTCTCTGGGGTAAAAATGTCTGGAAGTGATTAATCATGGCAACAACAGAAGAACCATTGATAAAAGTTAATAACTTGAAGAAATATTTCCCTGTCCGCCGAGGACTAATCGCAGCTATCTTCACCCGAGAACAGACCTGGGTAAAAGCCGTGGACGATATTTCCTTTGAGATATTTAAAAATGAAGTCTTTGTTCTCGCTGGAGAATCTGGTTGCGGTAAAACTACAACTGGCCGTGTACTCCTTAACCTTGACAAAGCCACAGATGGTAGTGTAACTTACACTGGACTCGACCTTGCACAAATCACCAAACAAGAAATGAAAGCACTCAGACCGAAACTACAAATCATATTCCAAGACCCCTATGA
>JABXGU010000301.1 GCA_016550415.1 archaeon
TGTCCAAGAATTGTACGGTTCTTTGCGCCTAATGCCTTCATTATCCCTATTTCGCGTGTCCGCTCCATCACCGTTACTAGCATAATGTTCAATATTGCTATACCCGCGACAAGAAGGGCGATAGCGGCAATACCGAGTAGGAAGACTTCAATTAATGTGAAAATGTTCTGTATCATGGAAATTATGGAACTAGGGACCAATACGAGGACCTGATCCTCATAGAAGTCCCTGATTTCGTCAGCAATTTCACTTGCTCGATCTGGGTCACTAATTTTTACTGTAATGGAGTCAATTGCTTCTGTGTCAAAGAGGGTTTTAGTTGTGTTCAGAGGGACAAAGAAGGCTCGATCAAGGGGTGTCAAGCCTGAGAATCCTGCTTCCTCAAGTACTCCACTCACAGTGAAAGTGACATTCCTTGAGGTGAAGCCCATACCAGTGCGTATTAGAATTTGCGCGGTTATGTTCTCTCCAACATGAGTAAATTCTGTGGAGGTATAACCTAGAATTCCTGTGTTATTCTTTGTGGGGTCAGGTAGTTCACCTTCAGCAAAATTTATTTTATGACCATATATCTGCCAGAATTCATCGTAATTGACGCCAATGAGATATGTGCTTAATGTGCCATTTGTACTATTATAGAGTGTAACACTTCGCTGCATCTGGGGCATGGTTGCAACAACTCCAGATATGTTGGCAATGTAATCTGACTCGTTCTCTAGAAGATAACTCAGCCCACTACCAAATAGTCCTCCACTGGGCATTACCGTAATAAGATCCGCATCAAGCCCCTCAGTCAACTGACCCGTTATTTCTTCTTCAAAGCCGCTACTGAGCGATGAAATAGAGACTATTGCCATAATCCCTACGATGATGCCTAGCGTAGTCAAGACTGTACGCAGTCTGCGGCGGCTCATATTAGTCCAAGCTAAACTGAGGATACTTCTCGCCTTCACAATTGTTAGCCCCCTTCACCAGCAGTTTCTATACTCATGAATCGCCCATCCTGCATTTTGATGATCCGATCCGCCACAGTAGTTAAGCGCTCGTCATGTCCCACAACGATGAAAGTTCGTTTCTGGGTCTTGTTAACCTGCTGCATAAGCTGAATAATTTCCGACCCGGTCGCAGAATCTAAATTTCCTGTTGGCTCATCTGCCAGTACAATTTTAGGATTGTTTGCCAAAGCACGAGCAATAGCAACACGTTGTTGTTCACCACCACTCATCTCAGCAGGACGATGATTACTTCGCTGGGTCAATCCAACCAATTCAAGAAGTTCTGCGCTGCGTGCTTGCATCCTACTTGTGGGCATTTCAGCAAGGCGTAAGGGCAATTCGACGTTTGCTCTAGCAGTTAGTTGGGGCATGAGATTGAAGAATTGGAAGACAAAGCCAATTTTATTTAGGCGAATCTCAGCAAGCTGATTATCGTTAAGTCGTGACAGATCCTGACCATCAACATAGATGCGTCCTTGGGTGGGGCGGTCAAGACCACCTAGCAGGTGGAGTAATGTCGATTTTCCGCTTCCTGAGACACCAAGAATAACAATGAATTCGCCCTGTCGTACTTGGAGGTTCACTCCATTCAACGCCTGTACCCTTGTTTCGCCCATGGAATAAGTACGGTGAAGGTCTTGTGCGTCGACTAAAAACTCGTTGGAGGTCTCTGATTTTTCCAATGGAATTGTAGGAAAGTAATCAAAGTCATCGCTCATGTAACAACTTCCAATAGTCTGACGGCATGCCGTGTTAGGCTGTCCTACTAAAACTGAGGCTTTTAAAGATACGCCAGCCCCTATTCACCCACTATTCTATTCAAAAAATGAGAGTATTCACCAAATGGAGATGAAATTAAGACAACGAGCACTACTCACTCTATTCCCTATTTTCATTTGGGAAAGAAATATCATAGGTTATCTGTTCTAGAGTAAAACGCGGTCATACACAATTGTATTAGGGTTCTCTACAAAATAATTACTACTTCAAAGTAGTTTACATCACACAGATTATTGGAATAGATGATAATGCAATTCAGAAAAGCCCTCCAATCGGATAAACGAAATTTGGTAAAAATGCGCGTTTCATTACAGCGTCACGTAGAAAAATCAAACGATGAAATTTGGAAGATGACTGAACCGGGGATTCAAAAAATTGAACAGGGTGTTGACCAAATGCTTTCTGATTCAGAAGGCCTTGTTCTCGTTGCTGAGAAAAACGGAGACATTATAGGTTTCGCTTATGGTAATGTAGCAAAAAGAACTGACTATGAGCCTAATATGGTTGGATTCATCAATATGATTTTCATACGAGAGAATTATAGACAACAAGGAATTGGTACAGAGCTAGTTCACAAATTATGCCAATATTTCAAATCCAATAATGCTGAACACATTACCCTTCGCTATGTAGTTGGTAACAGAGAGGCACAGGCATTCTGGGGGTATCTTAGCTTTAAACCGATAATCCACATAGCAAATACTAAATTAGAGCAAATTGAAGAACGATTACAGAAGTAACAAGTCTGGAAGTTTCAAAGAGGATTAAAAGAGATGGAGCGGCTTCGCAAAATTCGCTGTTCACATGAAGAAGGCGACGTATTATATGTTCACCTAAATGATAAACCAGACAATGAAATCGAAGCAATCGTTCTCAAATGCAACAAATGTGGTGCGTTTGTAGACTCTCACTTTTTCACCAAACCCAGAAAAGGTGCCAAGCTCTTCAATGAAAAAGGACAATGGGTTGGAAGATACAAGTAAAAAAGTAGACCCAATTAGAAACGATTCTATTCAAGCAATATCATAAAGAAAAGCCTTAACACTTTTCCAATAATTGTCTAAGCTTCTTGTTCTTCAATAGGCTGTTTTTCTTCCACAGTACGACGAATTCGCGGAAAGATTCGTCCTGTCCTCTGCATATAATTTCGATACTCATCCCCAAAATGATCTAGCATCATCCTCTCTTCACTTGGAATAAGAAAAGCGTACATCAAAGTCACAAAAATTACAAAGAAAACAAATAACAAAAAATTTGCAGAAACCAGAGCAACCCCTGCCATGAAGATGAAGAAAACCGTATACATGGGATGCCGAACACGACTATATGGTCCATCTGTGCAAAGTCGGTGTTCCATTTTAATCTCCAACGTTCGACTCCAATGTCTTCCTAGTGTATGGTGAACCCACAGAAGCAATGGTAAACCAGTACCAACTATCCCCACGCCAACCCAACGTATCCACTCAGGCAAAGGTAATTGGAACCACATCATCCAGGGCAATCCCAAAATGTAGGAAATACTGGTAATAATGTAAAGAAGAATATCAGCTGATATCACAACCTGTGCACCCTTCTCAGCTCTGGTCATATCTGCCCACTGTTGTTTCCCTTTGCCCTTCTCCTTCTTACCCTTCCGACCATAACCAATCCGTATAACGGCGAGAATAGCCCATAATACTAGGAACAGAATACGAAAGAGAAGGTCATCGCTCATAGTAGTCCACCTTCAATACTGTGATTCAACAAAGTATATTGTGGCATCAAAATAATAAATTAGCTTAACGGTGAGGAATGACTAAATCCAATATGATGAGCATAATAACTCGGGATTATTGGGTTAAGTGGATTCGTGGTTAATTGATGTAGGATTGAATTAGTCGATGGCTGAAATAAGAAATCGAATATTCCCAATAGATTGCATTGAAGGAATGCAGACAATTCTCAAACCCGAAAGTATCGACGTTATCATAACGTCACCACCATACAATATTGGAGTAAAATATGAGAAATATGACGACACCATTTCACGAGAAGCTTACCTAGATTGGATGGAAATTTTTGCTCAAAATTGCCAACGTGTTCTAAAATCCGATGGATCCTTTTTCCTAAACATTGGTCATAAACCCACAGATCTGTGGGTCCCCTGGGAAGTAGCATTCAGACTGAGGAAGTTTTTCGCATTACAGAATACAATAATCTGGGTAAAATCCATCGCTGTACAAAAGGAGGACATAGGAAAATATCCCGGCATCACAGAAGATGTGGCTATCGGTCATTACAAACCGATAGGCGGAGAGAGATTTCTAAATGACTGCTTCGAATACATCTTTCACTTCACAAAGAAGGGAAATGTCAAACTTGATAGATCAGCCATAGGTGTTTCCTATCAAGACAAATCTAATATTGGAAGGTGGAAATCCGCCGATAAAGACCTAAGGTGTAGAGGAAACACTTGGTTCATTCCATATGAAACCATACAACGCCGGAGTAAAGAGCGTCCACATCCTGCAACATTTCCCGTTAAACTGCCTATGATGTGCATAAAATTACATGGAATCAAAAAAGACGGTCTTGTTCTTGACCCCTTTATGGGCTTGGGAAGCACAGCTGTTGCTTGCATTCGACTCGGTGTAGATTACGTAGGTTTTGAAATCGATGAGTCTTACATTGCCTTTGCAGAGCGACGGATAAAGCAGGAAAAGTGAATTGTTGTTCTGAATGGTGTGAATTTTATATTAGGACACTTTTTCCTAATACGAATCAGACAATCTGATTGGAGGAAATCGTGATGACTACAGTTGTGGATGTGCTTTTAGAGGTTTTTGAACGAGAAGCCAACCAAGCCCGAGTAGTGCTTACTGCCATTGACAAAACCCCTAAGGATTACACGCCAAAGGCGGGAATGAGGACATTATGGGAACTTGCCAATCACCTCTCCCAAATTCCCCTCCTTGACCCAAGCATGTACACAGGAAAACTAGCCAACGTTGAGCAAGCACAAGCTAAAGAGAAGGAACTTCGAAGTGATGATTTGAAAGGGCTACTCTCAATCTTTGACAAAGGAATCAAAGAAGTGAACAAACGCTTCAAGAATATGACAGAAAAGGAATTCTTAGCAA
>JABXGU010000302.1 GCA_016550415.1 archaeon
CAGAGCTCTTGGAAAAGGATCTTACGATCAGATAATTTTATAGTGTTGAATTTTAAAAAGAATGTTCTTTTTTCCCAATCAAAGGATGTCTCGGCTTTGCCATAAATATAAAACAGCATTGCAGCGAAATGCACAGCTACTTCACCCTCACGTTTAAGTAACCCGTGAAATAACTCGCGAACGACTTCTTTAGGGTGATATTTCTCAACTATATCAAGAGTTTGTGATAACCCATAGTAGAAAATCGCAGATTTTAAAGCTTCAACTATCAACTTAGTCTTTAATTCGTCGTTTACTAGTTGTGGAGCATAACGGAGAACCGCCATAGTTACCTCATGTATACCACTAAGTACCACAGCTTTGAGTGCTGAACGTGCTCTAGGTGTATTTAGGATTGCTAGTGCCTCTATGTCTCGCCAGTCTGGAGGGTTTCTGTCTACAAGGATTCTTTCTATAGCTTCACGTTCCTTTTTATTGGCTTCTTTTAGTGCTTCTAAGTCGTATCCAATCCCGTCATGCCATTTCTCGTAATCAATGTTCATGCTTTTAATAAAACGGGACATAGGAGAGTTATCCGCGCTCATTATCAATTGGAAATAAGTCAAGCATAGATATAATTTTCTGTATCGCTCACGCTGAGTCCTGGATATATTGCTAGAAAAGGAGTTGTGTGTTTAACGTCTTCGCTGTAACATCCAGAGTACGAAGGCTCCAAGTAGTAGACCAAGCATGATTGATTCATAAGGAAATCCTGGGATTCCTCCCATGGGTTTTTCTTCCACCTTAAACGAGGCGACCTGATTTGTTGCACCTTTGTATTCAAAGGTGCCTTCCCACGAGGAGCGCGCGCTCTTCATAGTAACATTACTATGCAGAACCACCATATCCACTCAATCTTTTTTGATAAATCATCAACCCTAAAACCAATAACAACCCTAAAAGCAGTTGCTCAAAGTAAATGATGGGAACAAATAAGACCTCCTGCAAAGCACCTCGGAAAACTACAGCCAGATCCCTCAACAAAAGAACTGCGAAAACGCATGCCACAAGCCTCCACCCCCCATCGAACCCGGCCAAGACCAGCATCAACAACGGCCACCACCCCCAACGTCCTTGAGGAAAATTCGCTTCAACTAAAAAGGAAAGGTAGAAGGAAAGCAGACACCCAGTGATTCCTAAAAATGCACCACCAAAAAAAAGGACCGAGCTATCCAACCTTACACCGCTCAAAGAGTCCAACCTCTTCCTAAGTCGGCTCATACCAGCGGACATTAAAGACGCAACCAAGCCAGAGAACACTAGAAAATACATACGCCTACCCTCGTCAATGAATGCAAACATATCGATGACATACACACCCATAGTACCTCCACCAAGCCATACGATCCTCAACGCAACAAAAGCGAAAAGAGTCGGCAACATATAACTGAGAACAGCCATGTAAACAGGCGCCAACCTCAATGCAGGCTTAGCCGAAACCCAAGTAAACACGCCTGCCAACAGAAACGCCAAAAGCAGGCTCAATAAAATCAAACCAACACATAGAAGAGGCTTTGAGGTCAAAAACCCATTCACAAGTCGCACGTTTACCTCACTGTTGTATACCCAATCATGATCTGAGCCCCACGGCTCCAGCATCACACCGCCCACCTGAGCGGCCATGTAGGCCAGTCGACAAGTCACTGCGCTAACAGTAAACCCACCCACGAGCACCGGTACCGAGAAACCAAGATAGAGAAGCCGCCCATAACCCACAATCAAATGCACACCTTGAGCCGCAATGATAAACAGGAAAATATATATCAACGAATTCAAAACAAACTCGAGGTCAACAATTATCTCCAAAAAAAACTACCCAACCAACTAAAAACAATCCAGTCAGAAAAGCCTATCCTTCCTTCTTCAACTCGATACTGTGCGCGCGCTTGTATCACGTATGTGTATCACACAAATGGGCATCGCTTATATTCCCCCGCACACTAGCATTTCATATCGTCTAAACCTATTGGAGCGAAAAATGTTTTGAAAGAGAAAGTTCTAGGCAGAACAGGCCTCAAAGTTAGAGCAATTGGATTTGGAGGTATTCCCATTACGGTGGTTCCTGAAGATGAGGCCATTAAAGTCATTCGTCGATGTTATGATTTGGGCGTCAATTATTATGATACTTCTAGGGATTATGGGGTCAGTGAGGAGAGAATTGGAAAAGCCTTGAAGGATGCGAGAAATAGTGTGATCCTCGCGACAAAGACTCAACCATCCTCCTTGACAAAGGAGGCTGCCCTGGCAGACCTCGAAACAAGTCTGAAGAATCTTAGAACGGATCACGTAGATATTTACCAGCTCCACTATGTCTCATCAGAAGCATGGGAAAGGATAAAGGCGCCGGAGGGGGCTTTGGAGGCTATGTATGTTGCTCTGGACTCAGGTAAGGCTGACCATATTGGGATAACAAGCCATGATATTCCCCTCTTGGACAAAATAGTTAGAGGAAATATCTTCGAGACTGTGATGATCCAGTACAACTATCTTACACGACAACCAGCTGAGGACTTTTTACGCTTATGTCGGAAGAAAAACATTGGCAC
>JABXGU010000303.1 GCA_016550415.1 archaeon
ATATAAACATTATGAATTCAACGTTCTTATTCGAAGGGTGCTAATCTTTTTTGCGCCCAAGACAAAGTTCAAATCTTACATGTAAAATGGGAAGGCAAAAAACACACTTATCACTGGATAATATTGAACCAAAAATCAACCATGAATGCAAGTGGCCCCATTTATGGCGTGACTTCCACTTTTAACAATGTACTCCGCAGGATATAAGACCCTATGGACGAAAATCCTAGATGAATTGATGTGTGAATAAGCTATCCTTTCAATCCCCGTGAACAAGCATGAAAGACTCTGCATCCAAGCCCAAAGGCGACTATCAACATGGCTGCACTTGCGAAGAAGGGAGCAGCTAGTCCAGCAAACTCAAAGAGAGAACCCCCGATTAGAGGACCTGGAACAGTTGCGATACTTGCTACCGAATTTGCCACTCCCAAAGTGCCTCCCTGCTCATTTGCAGCGGTACTTTTTGAAATGAAGCTAGGCACAACCGTTCGCATTATTCCGCTACCAGAAGCTATCATCGTTAATGAGAGCATAAAAATTGCAATGTTTGGAATCAAAGGCATAAGAAATATTCCCAACATCATCAGCAGAGGACCGAATGCTATGAGCTTTTCTTCGCCAAACTTCTCAGTCAGTCTCCCAATTACCACGCCCTGCAATATGATTTGGACAGTCCCAATATACATGAAGAAATAAGACATCTCAACGGACCCAAATCCGAAAAAGGCTACACCAAGAAGAGGCATTATTACAGGTATTGCTGAGAAGGACAGGAAAACGATGAAGAAAATCATCAAAACAGCTCCTATCAAGGGTTTTGCAAAAGCAGCTAGTATCTTATGGAAAAAGCCACTGGTGGATCTGGGTGACAATCGAAGTTCGGAACTTTCTTTCTTAAGTGATTCTGGGAGGAAGAACAATACAAACAGAAGGTTGACCAAGGTCAAAAAGACAGCAGCGAATCCAGGTGCCGAAAACCCATAGACACTCAGGAGCCCTCCTATTGCAGGCCCTGTTATAAAGCCTGCTCCATGAGCAGCACCCACCTTACCTATTCCAGATGCTCTTTCCTTTTTGCTGGTGATGTCAGCGATGTAAGCTTGGGCTACCGCAGTCTCAGTAGCCAATCCAGCAACGATCCTAGATAGGAGGAGTATGAAGAAGGAGTTAGCAAGTGCAAAGAGGAGAAAACTTGCTACTGAAGTCAAGATGGATATTATAAGAACTGGTTTCCTTCCCACATTGTCCGATATTCTTCCCAATATGGGAGAAAAAAGGAATTGCATCAATGAGAATGAAGCAACCAAAATACCCAGGGCAGCTGATCCTGCTTGGAAGTTTTCTGCATAGAATGGCAGAAGAGGAATTATTATTCCAAATCCTGTTGCATCTATGAAGAGTGTCATAACAATTACGAGAATAGGAGAAAGTCCAAATCTTGTCTGTCTAGAGTTTCTTAGATCTGTCTTCTCACTCATTGTTCTTTTTCACTTTCCATGTGTTCGTACGAGTCTGATACAGTGTTTTTATGACTTGTGGAAGAAACAAACATTTATGCCTCTATTTTATTCATTAACTGCACACAGGTTATTTGTACCTTCATTCTCAGAGATAGACCTTTAATATCGAAGGTTCTGAACTAGACTATGGTGACTACAATGGATGAGAGAAGACGTGTTTTTCTTTACGAGTTGATAGGAATGTTTTTCATAATCATTCTTGGAAGCCTGTTGCATTTCACTTTCGAATTGTCTGGTAATCAGGCAATTGTTGGAGTTTTCTCAGCTGTTAATGAGAGCGTGTGGGAGCATCTAAAATTGAGTTATTGGCCAGCATTAGCCTATGCTCTTATTGAGTATAGATACTTGAAGAAATATACCACCAACTTCATAACAGCAAA
>JABXGU010000304.1 GCA_016550415.1 archaeon
ACATCTTTGAGCATAGAGTAGTACTTGCGAAGCTCTGCTAATGTCGTCAAATTCGGAGCCCCCGAGGTAAGTGGCTTACATCCACCTTCCTAACCATTGGAAAGTCTATTCTTAACTCTTTTGAGCCTAAGTTAAACATGGAGCAATAGCTAAATTAAAGTCAACAGCCGATTTTAACTAGTATCCACCCTTTTTGGGGGTAATTTGGCTAGTTGGATTGAAAAGAGATGGCTGCTACGGAGAGACATGAAAAAGTCCGTGAAAAGTTATTAGAGGCTGGTAAAATTGCCTCCCAAGCCCTTGCATTCACGTGTGAACTTGTAAAAGTGGGATCTTCACTACTCGCAATCGCTGAAGCAGGCGAGCAGAAAATTCTGGAATTAGGAGGAAAACCAGCTTTTCCAATTAATATCTCAGTCAATCATCATGCCGCCCACTACACGCCAAGTTTGGAGGACACGACTGAGGTGCCTGCACAGTCTCTTGTGAAAATTGATTTGGGAGCACATGTCGATGGGTATGTAGCGGATAACGCTCGAACCGTGCTCGTGGGAGATGATGAAGCGCTCCAACAGCTTATCGTTGGAGCTGAAGCTGGATTACAAGCCGCTTTGGAAACGGCTCGATCGGGAATACGGATATGGCACTTATCGCAAGCCATCTCTAAAGCGATGCGCAAGGCAAACACCCGACCCATAGAGAACTTAACAGGGCATAGTATAGAACAATTCAATCTACACGCAGGAATTTCAGTACCTGCCGTAACTCATTCAATTAGTCGAGTAGCGTCTCCAAGATTAGAGGAACACATGATTATCGCAATTGAACCTTTTTCTACTTACAGTCGAAACCCATACGTTGAGAATCTAGAACCTGGGCACATTTACGGTTTTACCCCCAGGCGCAACCCCAAAGATGCTGAGTTACGGATGCTTTTCAGTAAGATGAAGATTGAATTTGCCCAACTCCCCTTTGCCTCACGCTGGATGACAAAATTCGTAGAACCAAGTCAAATCACTCAAACACTTAACAAACTTGGAGACCAAGGTTGCATTCACAATTATGCTCTCTTAGGGCTTCGAGATGGAAGTTCCATTGCTCAAGCAGAGCATACAATTATTGTAGAAAAAAAGGGATGTACAGTAACGACTACACGTCCTTAAGAATGGAGCGATCACTTTATGGAGTATCAGAGCATTTTACAGAAACTCATTTCATTACCTACAGTCAATGATCCTGCAAAGGAGGTTCGTCCCACTCGAGAGTGCCCCGAATTCCTACATGAAAAGCTCTCTGAGATTGGCTTCAATTCGATGATTCTTGAAAAGAACGGATTCTACTCTGTTTTAGGAACCTATGGAAAAGGTCGTCCTGTTACACTACTCATTTCGCATTTTGATGTAGTGCCCATTGGTCCCGGATGGACGACTGATCCTTTTGAATTAATCGTACGCGACAAATTTGGCTATGGACGAGGAACCGCAGATGATAAGGGAAATACGACTGCACTTCTCCTCTCGGCTGAGGAGATTCCTCAACAGAAGATTAAGGGCACCGTTGCTTTAGCGATGACTGGTGATGAGGAAATTGGGGGCACCAATGGAGCTACTGTAGTTCGGGCAAAACTCGAAAAACAGCGCTTATTTCCGAATTATTTGATTACTGCGGACGGGGTTGGTATGCAGATTGTTACTCGCCGCCGGAATACTATTTCGGTCTCAGTTAGTGTTCCTCAACACCCTGTACAGTATGATGGAGCTACTGAAACACACCGATTCACTACGGATTACGTTGGCCGAGCATCCCGTCATTCAGCCTACTTCTTACCCGGAGTGGATCGACACGCCCTCCTTGCCGCTTCGAATTTTCTACTTCAAAATCCACACATGAGAATCGCCTCGACAGCGGGCAGTTATGTCAAAAGTAATGTTGTCCCAGACTGGTTTGAGCTCGAAGTTATCAACCCACAAGCTTCCGCCCACCATGCAACCTATAAGATTGATCAGAATCTAACTACGCTTCTTCAAGCGTTACTACCAATTTCACGAGTGCAGTTTACTACGAATCTCAGTGATTATGGAATTACATTTTGCCCTAATTTGCTGTTTGAAAGCGAAAATCACTGGGAAGTTTATTTTGATGGACGTGCAATGACCAACGATGTCCAGGGAGTAAGGAAAGCATTGAACGCAATGTTAGCAGAGAAGCTCGCTGGTGTTGACTATCAAATGAAAGTTCGATTAGGAAAAGCGTTCATGAATACCTCCACTAATTCCCAATTAGTACGAGTCGCACAAAAGGTCGCACAGAAATTGGGTCAAAAGACAAGCCCAATTGAATTAGGGGGAGCTAGTGATACGCGGCATTTTACAGACCGACCCATTCAAGCTATCGACTTTGGTCCTATTGGGTATGGGATCCATGGTTCCGATGAACATGTTCTCCTTGAATCCATTCCTCAAACCGCAAAATTCTATACTTCTATTGTTCGGGCTCTCCATTCATCTTCCAAACCTTAGGGAGCCCGTTCAGGTCCAGGAATTGGGGGCACCGTTGGAGCGGGGACTTTTACAAGAGTCTCGTTAATGGTGAGATAACCCATAGAAACAATGATTCGGATAACGACTATGGTTAGCATCATTGCTATAACAACACTTGCATAGGGAATAAACAAGACTAAGTAATCAAGCAAGAGACCAGAAACCATGGCAGCACAAAAAGCGCTGAGTCCCGTGAAGAAGTTGAATAGCGCAACGACAGTGCCACGATAG
>JABXGU010000305.1 GCA_016550415.1 archaeon
GCGGCAAGGTGGTGTACCTGTTCGTATCTATTTCAATTTGACACTGATAACACAAGGCACAACCCTCCCCAATGGCTCCTTTATCATTCCATACCAAATCGGAGTTAGTCGACCAGTGGGTTACTTCGAAGTTACAGGTAATGTTGTGAGTGTGACACTCCGAGTAGTGAGTACCGTTGACTACCTCACTGTCAACTCAACGACACAAATTTTGGACTTCCGATTCAATGCAACCCAATCTATGATTGGGGAAAGTATCAATATCACAGGTCGACTCGTTGATGATCAAAACGCAAGTATACCCAGCAGCATACTAAACATTAGTCTTATCTACCAAACAACAATAATACCTGTAGGGACAGTTTGGACTCAATCCGATGGAACTTTTCAAATCCTGTGGACGCTTCCCAGCGGAATCACTGTAGATACTGTTTCCTTTACAGCTAATTACTCAGGATCTGCCTATTACAGTCCCAATGCCACACTCAGGACTCTGGAGATCTTTTCCAATGCAACACTCGATATTCAGGTCAGTAGTGATCCGCATCCTACAGACCCAATGATGTGGATTCTTTCAGTAAATGGGACACTCAGGGATAACTTCGACCGTTTATTATCGGGTCGTGAAATTCTCTTATCCCTTGATAACAACACTGTTGGGTCATTAGTAACAGATGGGCAGGGTAGAGTGGCTTTCAATCTTCAATTCACCAGACCTGCCAGTTTAAGTAATTACACTATTCAACTTAGACACGAAACTGTTATCACAATCTTCTCTTCACAAGAAAATGTTATTGTGGAGGCAGCACCAATGATACAAATCACCATACCCCCAGAACTCATCTTATTGATTGTAGCAATTGCCATCATAATCATAGTAGTCATTATAGTTTATCGTCGTAGAAAACAGCGGCCACGCATTACAGGGGCACCCTCGATAGATGCGGCAGCCATGCTGACTTCGCTTCGCCAGCTTCTTAATGATAAGAAGTACAGAGAGAGCATCATCTATGCCTTCCGTATGTTTGAAGCAATCGCACAAAGTAGGCTTGGCGTCTTTCGAGATCCCAGCATAACTTTGCGTGAATTTGCCAACCTAGCTGTCGCTAGAGGTAACCTAGATACACGTAATATGGCAATCTTTGTACGGGGAGTTGAAGAAGCAAGGTTCAGTGACCATCCTGTGAGTTATAATACTGCCCTAGCGACCTTGAACGCCTTTTCCAACATCTACAATCACCTTACCGGAGGAAATCTTCGGTTTGTCACCCAGGAACAGGAACAACAACAGTAGCCCGCAAACCGCGACAGCGAAGAAACGAGGTAAAATCGCTACAATCGTGGTGTTTTGCCTTGTATTCGCCATAGCCTGGCTTCCACTCATCTTCAGTATTATTGGTGCAGGTGAAATAGATAGAACACCATTCTCCATTTACAACGACAAAACATATGATGGCTGCTCTGAACTCAAAAAATGTCTCGAGGAAACAAGCGTAAACATTGTTGTCGATGGAGAGGTAGAAAATACACCACTTATAGTTCATCCATTAATTAGCTCGCTTAGTGTTGTCAATGGCATAAACACGAATAGCGTGCTTGTGGTTCTAGGTGCAACACTTGACTTTTCAATCATCGAGACATCTTCACTAATAGATTTCTTTGACCGTGGTTGTTGTCTTGTAATTGCAGATGATTTTGGGTCAGGAAACCGTATTCTAGATAATTTGGCGTTAATGTCAATAAACATCTCATCATTGGAGCAATATGGAACCTTTGTATCTCAAGTAAGATTTGAAGGCCGACTCCTTCTTGATGGAAATTCAAATGATGGCGGTAAGCCACTTTTGCCCGTCATAGATAATTTCAATGATGGTGGTGAAATTTTCCATAATACACAGCGGGTTATCATGAATTATGCAACTGGTATAGGAATATTACCAGGTAGTAACCCAAATTTCCGAGTTCTAGCAACTTCTACAACCAATTCATGGGTTACATCAGACTGGGCAGATCCAGCATTTGATGAAGAGCGCGGCGATGCAAAAGGTCCCTTTGCATTGATGGGAACGATACAGATTGGGAATGGTCTTATTGTTCTTATTAGTGATCCAAGTATTTTTGTTAATGACATGATTATTCGGGGTGACAACCGCCTTTTCGCAGAGGAATTGTTTACCTATCTTGCCCAGCGAACAAATACGGATACGATTATTATTGACCATTACCATCTCAGCTGGGTTACTTCTTCGCCAGTACTTCTTGTTGGACTTATGCTTGGTCAAATTACATACCTTTCGACAAACTGGCTCTTAGCGCCTTTAGCACCTATTATAGCGTTTTTTACAGTGAGAAGATACCTGCCCTTTGGTAAACCTGAGAAAAGGGCACCTCAAGAAGTTTATCGGCTTCGGGGTCACACTCTCTTCACCCAAGCCCTTCATGATTATGTACAGAATCAAAGATTCAATGAAACGATTCAAATCGTGTACGGAAAACTCAAACGGGACCTGATGCGGCGTCATGGTCTGCGCGTATTTGATATACCAAGACTAATGGTACACGTTTCCCGGACCCGTCAACCAAGCGATATTGCTAGCCTGAATAAAGACTTTGAAGAGCTAGAAAAGACAATTCAGCAATCAAAGCGTATTGATCATGAAAAATTCATTGATCTATTCTTCAAAATAAAACGTATTCGAGAAAATATTGGATAATATAACTATGAGGTGAAAAAACATTGGAGGTACCACGTATTTCCGTTAAAGAGGTTCAGAAACACGCTACTAAAATCCTTGATGAAGTTGGTAAAGCAATTGTTGGAAAACGTCACGTTCTACAGAATATACTGATCGGGCTACTCAGTCAGGGACATATCTTACTTGAGGGAGTGCCTGGCATCGCAAAGACCTACATGGCTAACTGCTTCTCACAAGCTTTAGGCTGCGCGTTTAAACGAATTCAATTCACACCAGACATGCTCCCAGCAGACATTATAGGCACAAATGTTTTCGACCCTAACACTGGCGAGTTTCGACTCCGTAAGGGTCCAGTCTTCTCCAACATTGTCCTTGCTGATGAGGTTAACCGTTCACCACCTAAAACCCAATCTGCCCTCCTTGAAGCAATGCAGGAAAAACA
>JABXGU010000306.1 GCA_016550415.1 archaeon
AGCCAGAACCGGTCACAGCAGGGTGCTTGAACCAACCCATTGCACCGAGTCGGTAGTTGACAGAGATATACAGCAAGTTTGATTTTTCAGCCACGGCATAACCGTAGTAGGTTGACGTGTTTGATGACCCAATGGAATTACCTCCCCCATGAATATACAAGTAAACGGGTAGTTCAGTTTCCGAGCTCTTAGGACGCCATATGTTGAGGTAAAGACAGTCCTCTGAACCTGTTGGACCCATGATGGGCATAACCTGTGCAGCAGAGTTACCGAATTTCGTTGTCTTGCGCGTTCCAAGCCAAGGGATAGGATCAAGTGGTGCCTTCCATCTTAATTCTCCTACTGGAGGAGTGCCATAGGGAATTCCTTTCCAACACCATGTGCCTTTATCTGAAAACCCAAGAACCAAACCATACTTCGTCTGGACATTTGCCTCATTGTTCCACTTGCTCAGCTCATATATACTATCAGAGGGCTTTGGTGCGAAATGACGTCTTATCGGTTGAACAATGGCTCTTTCTAGATAATTCTTTAATCTGAAAAACGGGGAGAAGAGTGAAGCAATCTTCATTATTTTAGACATAATTTCTCACCATGAGAATGAAATCAATAAAGTAGCTTGGTTAATCTCTGATATATTTTCGTATAACTCTTCAATTTAGTCTTGCTTCGAAGAAATACATGTATGAGAGTTAAAACAAAATCTTCAGAGAAGACTGGCCCACAGTGATAGCTATTCTTATTTTCATTCCTTTCAAGGAAAAAGTTCAATAAAGCTTGGGTTTGTGAGTAAAAGAGTATCAGATGTCCATTAGCAATCAATCATTATTTTTCTTCAAAGTGCTTCCTTTTCCTTATTGTAATCACGATTACAATAAAAAGAAAGATTCCACAGAATGCTGATAGAGAAATGATTAGGCCCCAAGGTACTTCCAATGGTTTGGGTGTTGTGATTATAGAAATCTCGATATACGTTAAAGGTCCAAGTCCAATATCGTATGATCTAATTATTGTTGGTGTTTGGTTCAACATATAACTAGTAATGATGTAGGCTACATCGATCCGATTGCCCATGAAGTTATCTGTAATTATAGTGCCCTCTTCATCATGTAGATTTTGGTAAATGTGCCATCCGAATGCATCATGCGAAGCAATGGAGACTCCAATTGTTTGATTTGAGGATTTTTTAATCTGGACTGTAAAATTATCAAGTGGGGATTGCAGTTTATGGATGTGAAAGCCATAGTACCTCAGTGAAATTGTTTGATTAAGAAGGGGAAGCACACCAACAGGATAGTATTGGGTAATCCGAGCATCTAGATTCTCAAAGCCATAGAGGTTGTTGCAGAATCCTAGCTCATCAATTGTTAGTGCAGTGATCCAATTCAAGTAGAGTTCATTAAATGTGATATCATAGCCTGCTGTTTTCAGAACAGCCTCAATCCCGTGTGGTCCATCAGCTGGCTCAGTTATCAGGTTTCGGAGGATCTCAACACCATATTGTTCAGCGATATAGAAGGCAAACAAATAAGCGCCTCCATAATCAATGACCGCAGACACTCCCCCGTCATTGTACATATTCCAATAGAGAAGAGACTCCTCTGGATGTGGAAGAAAGGAACCTACCTGTGGAGCGCGGTTATTATAGGGTTCCAGATAGCCTGCATAGTACATAGCATATTGAGCTAAAGCCTCTAGGATGAACTGAGGTTCATCCCATTCATTATTAAACCAAATGAGATGGTGAAACTCATGTGCAACTACATTCATCAAATGAATCCTGTAATGGATATAAATCATCTCACACAGATTCGAATAATCAAATGGCAGCTCGTTTCTCTCAGAATAGTAATTAGCACAATTAGAAAGCAATATTACGATCCGAGGATCACCATCGATATCGCCTAATGTTCCATTGGGATGCCCGGCTAGGTCAGTGATTCGAGG
>JABXGU010000307.1 GCA_016550415.1 archaeon
AAAGCTACACAGGGAGCCTCAATACCAAAGTTTGTTAGGACTACTGGGTGTATTTCACCGAGTAGACCAAGTCGTCGTTTATTAACTTGAAGGTTACCGACTCTGCCTTGTATGAAGGATGTGTCGGTAGCAGGTTTTACTTCTAATTTTAGTCCTAGATTTTGTAATAGAGTAAATAGTTCTGCTTTCAGTGTGGTTAGGTCAATGCGTGAATCCACTGTTGCTGCAGCAAGATGTGTCACTGTGCGGGTGCATGTTTCTGCCTTTGGATCCACAAGGACAACATCACCTATTTCGAATATACGTTGTGGAAATTCTTCTGCTGTATTTTCAGCAAGGAACGAAAGGAGTCCAGGTAGAAGGCTATTCCGTGCGACATGATATTCCATGGATTTTGGATTGGCTAGCTCAACAATTTTGCTAGGGGACTGGTTCATCTTGTCAAAGAGAGTTCTGGTGTTTGTAAGGACATAGCTCCAGATTTCTTGATATCCTAAGCCGACCATGAGGTCTCGGATTGTGCGGCGTAGGGTGGTAATGGGTAGTTCGGAGCCAACAGTCATTGTGTAGGGTAGTGTGGGTTCTATGCGGTTGAAGCCATAGCCTATTGCTATATCCTCTACAATGTCAATGTCATGTAGTATGTCCACTCGGTATCTTGGGATGCCCACACGGATAGCATCTCCACGAATAGTGCAATCCATTCGCATTCGTCTAAGTGAATTCGCTACAGTTGGACCCTTGAACGAATGCCCAATAACATCATTGGCATACTTGAGGGATATTATTCGATGTTGAAGGGAGAGGTCGGGTAGGTGATCTGATCCTTCAGGATAGACTACCTCCACAGTTGCGAGTTGTCCACCACGTTCTGCCAATGCAGTGATCATGATGTTGAGGGTTTGGATTGTTGTGAGCTTGTGGGTTCCTGTAACTTCCACAAAAAGGTTCTTTGTGGTTTCAACTATACGACCTAAATCGTTGCTGTTGATGATGGGCGGAAGACTGAGTACCTGATTTGTTGAATCGATAAGAATAGGGTAGTTTGAGTGCCCTTTGAGGATGTTCCCGAATTCTTGTCCTTTCGGGTGAAGTCGGAGAATCTGCTTAGCCGTCATTTTTTCGTCATATTCGAGGGGAGTGAATCTAATTGTGTCAGGTTTGACTGCACGATAGTAAATCGGGGGATTGATGAGGTCTAGCACGTATAGCCCAATGCTGGTTTTTTTCCGATTTCGACCGAAGGTGCTTGTCAGTCGTTCTTGAAATTGCATAAATTCTGCAATCAGTTCTGATGTCAACGATATGTTGCGAACAATGCCGCAAGCAAGATAGGGTCTTACACTGGCAACAGAAGATTCTACAAGTGCCTTCCATTTGGAAAGGCGAGTCTTGTATTTTGGAGCACCTAACTCAATATCTAGGAAGCCGCGGAGTGCACGAGCGATTCCTTCTGCTGAAAGCATATCAACTCGGTCAGGATTAACCTCTATGGTTGCCATATCATCAGTTACATCTTCCAATTCGCACTTCAAGAGGAAGAGATTCTCTTCAAGTTCTTCTACGGTGAGACGACGACCAAGAAGATCCAGAAGGTCGGAAATTCGTACTTCAACAATCATGGTCTTTTTACCTCTTGATTTTAGAACCGGAGAGAAGCTTTACGTAGGTTTCCTAGGTTACGTGTTGCTAACTCTCTAATATCTTGGATTCCCAGTGCAGCCATTGCCAGGCGGTCAATACCAATTCCCCAAGCGAGGACAGGAAAGTCAATACCAAGAGGTTTAGTAACCTCTGGACGAAAGATTCCACCAGGCAAAGCCTCCAACCAGCCTAGTCCTGGCATATAGATGGAACCCTCCACTGATGGTTCAGTGAATGGAAAGAAGCCTGGTTTGAATTTTATTTTTTCAATGCCTACGCCTTCAGCGATAGCACGAAGGTAACCTAGGAGGTCACGAAAGGTGAGTCCTTCTCCGCCGATGATGCCTTCACATTGGAGGAACTCAGCTGAGTGTGTCGCATCGAATTTTTCGGGTCGGAAATTTAGGTCAATGCAGAACATTCGAAGTGGAGCTTCCTTATGCTCAGCAAGGTACCGTATTGAAACAGCAGTAGTTTGACTCCTTAGGACGAGGTGTTTTGCGATGTCAATACTGTATTTGTATCCCCATCCAGTGGAGTCTGTTGTCCAACCATCCTCGTGTGTTTGGGCAACCTGTTGGAGTAAGAGAGGATATGCTATTCTTCCAGGACCCTTTGGTGTCTTTATGTGGTAAATGTCGTGGACTTCACGTGCTACATGGTCTTGTGGCATGAAGAGGGCATCACAGTTCCAAAATTCAAGTTCTACCAGTGGACCTTTAGCTTCTTGAAATCCAAGACCAATTAGGATGCGTTTAACTCGATCTATGAATTCAGCATAAGGATTTTTCTTGCCAGGATATAGCCTAGGTGTTGGTCCCCGTATATTGTAGGGACGGAAAGGACGTTCAAGCCATTCACCCGATTGAAGAAGTTCAGGTGTTAAATCCCCTATTTGAGCAGCACGAGATTGCGCCTTTTCCAAGGCTTGTTTTCCCTTTGGCGTAATTTGGATTTCGATGGTTACTTGTTTTTGCGGATTTACCAGGCCCCTTTGTATTAGATCTCGACGAACTCTTTTTCGAATTATAGGTGTATTCCCAAGTTGTTCTTCCTGAAGTTCACCAAAGGAATGTGCGGCATGCAGAGCCTTTTGAAGGGGATAATCTTGGACCAATGTCATGGCATCTTTAACAAGTGTTAGCCAAGTTTGACCTTCACGTTTTTCTATTGTTACCCAACCATTCCGTTTTGCCCATCCCAGAGCAAGGCGTAGTTCATCAGGGCGAAGTTCTGGTTTACCTTCTATGGTTTTCATAGAGGCTTTTCTGCCCAGACGTTCTAATAGATTCACCAACCGTACTTCGGGTAGTCCTTCTCTTCCAAATCTTTGAGCCTCACTAGTTAGCTGATAAATTTGATGGACTGAGGTTTCTTGGCGTTTAATGAACTTCTTCTGAACTAGACTTTCAATTAGGCTTCGTATAGTCTCTTGGTTCAATGCTAGTTCTTGAGCTATTAATGATGGAGGAATCGCCTTTGACTTTGTATTTAGCAGTGAAAGTAGTTTCTGCTCCTTTTCAGTAACGCTGCCACTCATTTCCAAACCTTCCTATTTGTAGAAATTATCATTATGGCGGCTGATGGGATAAAATAGTGTGTTTTAGAGGAAAAGACGTTGTTTGACAAGATTATATAAATTCCAAGGCATCAGCCCGCCTCTTCATTGTATGGAGCAATCAGTGCCCAGTTTTTATATTTAAGTCCACCGTAAAGAAAATTTTTGGTAAAATGTGACACCAATAATATACGCTCAGGAGAACATATTTGCCTGAAAAGATCTTGTTTCCCATAATTAAAATCCAATTCTTGAAAAAGGAATTATTTGGTTTA
>JABXGU010000308.1 GCA_016550415.1 archaeon
GATTTGATAATGCCTTTCTTCGCTAAGTTAACCAGTTCAACGAGTTCTTTGTGGGTTCCAACCTTTACGCCCCTTATGGTAAACTCATAATTTACCGCATCATCAGGTACGATTTTCAAGGGTCCTGGTCCAACACCAACTACGACAAGTCGTCCAAGGTTTGTCAGCATCTTTAGTCCATTATCATACGTTTGTTCAAAGCCAACAAAATCTATGACCACGTTTGCACCGTTATCACCTGTTATTTTCATAACTTCTTTGACAGGATCCTTATTGCCATCAACAACATAATGGGCTCCTAACCTCTTTGCCATCTCCAATTTTTCTTCGGTTAGGTCTATGGCTATGACGGTTGCTCCCATGGCTTTGGCTATTTGGATAGCAAATGAACCTGTGCCTCCTGCTCCATAAGCAACGACAGTATCACTTGGTGTAACCTTCGCTTTTCTCAATCCTCTATATGATGTCACTCCACAGCAAGAGAGCGTCGCAACATCTTCTGGCTTTAAATTCCCAATATGAATAAGCGCCCGCTCCGGAACTGCTATGTATTCTGCATAACCTCCATCCCTCGAAAATCCAATCGGACCATTAAGTTTACATGAGTTTTCATTTCCAGTTCTGCACATCAAACATTCACCGCATGCGCATGCTGTCCATGCATCAATTAATACTGGATCACCCACTTTGAACGCTGTAACTTCAGACCCGATTTCTTGTACTTTCCCAGCAACTTCATGACCTAAAGTCCAAGGACGTGTTCCTCCAAACTTCTCGGTCGTTAAGTTTCCATGTGAGAGATGGACGTCCGTATGGCAAACTCCACAAGCTTGAATTTTGATTAAGGCATCCTTTGGTCCTATCTTTGGTACCTCAACATCCTCAAGCTTGAGAGGCTCCTTATATTCATGTAGTCTCATAATTTTCAAGAAAATCCCTCTTTGACCAATCAAAATTGACCCAAAGTCTTATATAAATCATACAGGCGAAAGTGGCTATTGAGGGAAACAAATGGCTCTCTCTCGAAATCAAATTATTGGAATAGTTGCTATTGTAATCATAGTTGCTGCTGCTGGTGGCGGCGCCTACTACTACTTCTTTATTCTTGCTCCACAACCCTTACCACCTAAAGAAAGCGTCACGATCGGGTGTGCTCTCTCACTTACAGGACCTTACGGTGGTGGAGCAGAACTCCATCTAATTCCTTACTACAACTTGATTGTCGATACTTACAACGATCTGGGCGGACTCTACATACCGGAATACGGCGAACGGCTACCTATCGAACTGGAAATAGTGGATGATGAGGGCAGCATTGAGAATTTGCTTACTCAAACTGAACGCTTCATCACAGTAGATCAAAAAGATTTCATCTTTCCCCCTTGGGGAACCGCACTGAATTTCGCATCGTTCCCATTGTATCAGCAATATGGTTATCCAGTAGTTGCCTTAACAGTCGGATCGAATGAAGCTTCAGCTCGAATTGCAAGTGGTGAATGGAACTACATCTTCTTAACACTTGGTCAACCCTATCACGTTGGTGCACAAGTGGCAGACTATCTTGCTCACGTAGATGCAAATATTA
>JABXGU010000309.1 GCA_016550415.1 archaeon
GTGAAACGGGCACAAAATACATGGGCTGAACTCAAAGAAAGACGACGACCAATTCGGACGATCGTCATCCAGATGGTCCACAGAGACGAATCCGATGTCGTTCTTGAAGCCCGTGGTCGCCCAATTTTCAATGAGTCTGGCGAACTTCTCGGATTCCGAGGTATTTGCCGTGATATTACGGACCGCCTGAAAATGTTGGAACAACTTCGGGAACTCGATGAACGGCTCTAGCTAAAGCTGGTCGCACTAGAATCCTTAAATGCAACATCCAGGCATCCTATTTTCCACGAGTTGAGATGCCATGATAGGCGATATCAGCACCCAAGAAGCGAACACGCTCCTCCGCCGGGCAAGTGATGCCAGCACCTACTTACTCTCCC
The DNA here is from genome assembly GCA_016550415.1 of archaeon. Next base: position 381 of record JABXGU010000309.1, read on the forward strand.
AACGCACAGCCCTTGAATCCAAACTTTTTCCTGTCACAGCATATAATAGCGTAGCGTGTGCCCAGATTTACCGCGACTACCAATATAATATGTTCAAAAAACTTGCAAACCATATCTCTCCCGAAGAGATTGGAAAACGCTGCCGCACTTTGGCTGCTTATCCAAATATACTTGGGGTCTGGGCTTTTATCGGGCTCTGGGGACTTGGTCGGATGCAAGACCTTTTTGATGCTGGCGGAGCAGAAAACGAATTACCTGAACGCCGTAAACAAGCCAAGTTCATGATTGATTTTTGGTATCGCATGGCGACAAGCTACTACGACAGTGACAAACCCCTTGCCGCGGAAAACAATGATTCAGCATGTGTGCTCCCCGATAATGTCCTTGATATGGTCAAACAAGAACTACAACCCATTGACGCCAATCAACGAGCGAAGCTGAAACGAACAATGGCTCAGCTCTATTTAGCGGAATTTCTCTCATATTGTGAGTGTCGGGCCAGCATTCATGAAATGGGTCCTTATCCTTTTGGAGACAATGAATACCTTATTTTTCGGGAATTTTCCCCCCTCTATGATGGCTCACAACTTATTTGGGAATGGCACGACACCCAAGCTAAATCCCCAATCCCCAATCTATCAGTTGCTTTGGTTGTAAAGGATATGGAAGAACTCATTTTTACTGACTTTGCTACTCTATTTCCTAAACCAGAGGACTACTCCGACCATATTACCCATTTTGCATTGTTTAGCCGTTACGGGGATAAAATCGAAACGACTCCTTTTTCGATTCTCAGCGATTTAGAAAAATTCGCCACCGATGTCCAAACCGAACTGTATCTTGAATTCGCCGACTGGGATGATGTAAAGCGGCTCAAAGCGGGCTCTTCCGTATTCCTGAAGTGGTTCTACATTTTTACTGATATGGGAAACATCACTGACAAAATCTCAATGGGTCTCGATGAAGACACTGTCGGTGACTACATACAACTCATGCTGAATTCCATGGGCCACCCCGCTTGGGCCCGACTATTCCGTAGCAAAGACGAATGTGATAAAGATCCCTCCTTCTATGAACTCCTCGACTAATCGGAGCTACCCACAATGGTCTATGAAATAGAACCATCAAATGAGCAGTTCCATGATCCTACTACTGCAGCTGACTGGAAAGAATCCTATTACTTCCAACTTTATGATCCAAAAGCCAAACTTGCAGCTTTCTTCTACATCTCCGCTTATCCCAATGTCCCCAAACGCGATTATCTGGTTGCCTTCCTAGTAGATGGTGAAACTGATATTTACCTCAACACACTCCCGACAACCGGAAAACTCGATGTCCTGAATGATGGTAAGCTCGCCTTCGAACTGCTTCAACCTCATGAACTCTGGAAAATCACCTTCGATGATGGAAAACGGTTCGCAAATCTTGAATTTACGGGACGGTTCGATCCCTTTGCTTACGATTCCAAGCAGGCTTTCAAAAAAGGCGTCATCGAACAGGAACATTATGAACAGGGTTGTTTTGTGGATGGAGTTATCCGGCTCGCAAATGGCAAAGAATACCAACTCAGCTGCTTCGGACACCGCGACCACTCTTGGGGGCTCCGTGATTATGCAGCCATCGATGAATGGAACTGGATTGCTGCCCAATTCTCATGGTGCACCATTAACCTCATCAAACTACAGATGGGGAAAAAACACGAAACCGCAGGATTCTTGTCAAGTCTGATCGGAAACCAACACCTAACCGACATTAAGTTCACTACTCATTTCGAATCTGATGGTCTATCTCCTCAAGGGTTCACAGTCTTCTTTACTGATGAGGGAAAGAAAAAGTGGCAGCTTGATTCTACACAACTCCAAACCATGGTCTATCCTCCCCGCCAAGCTAAACCCGGATACGAAACTAAAATCTACGAAATTGTCTCCCAATTCACCCTAAAAGGAGATCCTAGTTATGGCTACGGAATCTCGGAATTCCTCATAAGCCAAAAAGCCACGAAATAAACGGACGCATTATTCATGCTTAATTTCAGCTACTTGATACCTAGAGTCCTCGCAGGTTCAAGTCTTCCACGCGGTCGAGAAGACCTCGAATGCCTTGTCAAAGAAGGAATCAAAGTATTGGTGACTGCTATGGAAGACTCACTCAATGA
>JABXGU010000310.1 GCA_016550415.1 archaeon
ACAAATTGTTGGACGAGTTGAACTCCTTCATCACCAAGTATAACCGCATAGATATCTGGAGACCCACCGGGAAAAGCAAGCAAATCAAGTGTATTCAGAGTACCATTCTGAATACTCACCCCGTCAAGCCAGATGACTGTCGACCCTATCCAAGCTAATAAGCTGTGCAAAGCAGTTGCGCAATCATCATCAGCGCCTGGTCCGTTGTACACACCAACATGAATATCTGCCAAATCCGTTTGCGCCTCTACAACCACTCGATCCAGTGCAAGAGGTAGCAGTGAACTGATCAGGGCGAGACTTACCAGAATGTAAAACGCCCCTTGAGCTAGTTTCTTGGAGAAACCTTTTTTCAATTTTGAAATCTCCTTGGTTATTCGTTTTTCGAATCCTATTCGAACCGAATTTCACAGTTATTATCACTAGAAACTAAATCGCCTCAAATATCCTCGTTAGCCGGTAGGTTCGGAATTTTGTACAAACATCGATAGTCCTTGTTATTTTTCGAACAAATTAGTGCGAAAAACGGAAAAAAGGATGATGACACACAGATGGCTTATGACTCCTGATATCTTTCTTGTGCGGTGCATGCGGTGAATGGGCAGATGGCGATGCGGATTGAGGTGTTGAATCTTCTGGGTGAGACGACGCAGGTCATTCAATACTTCAAAGATTAGCTTTTCGTTGGTTGGTTATTGAGCTTTATCTGGAGGGCTTGTAATTGGATTAGTCCTCTTCGTAACAGAATGAGGCTTATGATAAGTATGATGATTCCGATGACAAGAAGTGGTATGAGGTAATTCATCCACCGCACAGGTAAGGTGTTTACTACCATTGGGATGCGTCTGTACATGTTTACCCAGTAACTGAACAGGGCATTTGATGTTTCGCGTTGAACTTCAATGGTGACATCATGTTGGACGTCAACTCGTAGGTGATCGTGCTCTGTTAGATTGGTGGATTCATGGACAAGTGGATAAGGGAAAGATAAATTGTTGGAGTAGATGCGAAGAGTCACTGGTGTCTCATTTGTAGTGAAGACTTCGATTTCGATTAGAGCGGTTCCAAGGTTCGAGAAAGAAACATTATGACTGGGGTGAGTCCTGGTCACCTTTCCTATCACTTGACCTAGTTCAGTTCGGAGTATGAGTTCATAATGGGCGTCTGGAATCCCTGCAAGCAAGGTACTACTGCACCCAATTAGCAACAATCCAACACAACCCAAAATGATGACGCCGTTTAAGTACATTACAAGATTTTGCTTGTTGAGTGTCTTATTCATCACTTGTACCTCTATTTTCTACTTCGTCTTTTCTCCTGTGAGGGGGATTTGCAGCCATCTCCATGACCCGATTATTAACAACAAAAACCCAAAAATCAATAGAGAACAAGTCACAATAATCGGAGTATAATCTAGTGCAATACTAACAACTGGGGGAGGATATATTATCAGGAGAAATATCCAACTGGAAAATGATGCTGTTGTGTTATTCCACACCACTTGTATGTATAATGGAATTGTTTCATTGAAGAACAAGTTAAGGGGGTTTTCAGAGGTGTTGGAAAAATTGTGATAACTCAAGATTAACCCCCCTTCACAAACAATATGTAAATTCACAGAACTACCGTTTGTGTAAAAATCGCGTAGTTCTACAGTTTCAAGATATCTCCAATAATCGTTGTCGTAGTGTTCGAACGGCTTTGTATTTGACACTTGACCTGAGAACTGTTCGACTTTATACACGCGGTCTGGATAACGCCCTAAGTCTATGTAGCGATAATAACTAAAAGGAAAAGCTAGCCCAGAACCAATTAGTAAACAACCCAATCCACAAAAAAGGAAGGCTTGGAGAATTAGGTATTTTATTCTAGTAAATCTGGGACTTATCATAATCCATTCCCGAACACATTAAGAAAACCAAACTTAAAGAAATACTTGTATAGGCAGTTTTCCCATAATTCCACGTTTCCTTCAAGTGCAATTCTTGCCTGTCTTGTGCGATGCATACGTGAATGGGCAAATGGCGATGCGGGTTGAGGTTCAGAATCATTTGCGTACAACGACACAGGTCATTCAAGATTTTGGTGTCTAATTGGTTAGGCGATGGCATGTCCTTGGTCGATGGTGAAGACCATTTGGACGTCGAGGCTTGCGTTGAGAATGACATATTGGTCGATGGTGGGTTTAAATGCCGCAACGGGGCTCCAGACCTCTTCGTGTTCGACGCCAAGATAAACAAAGTAGACGTCGCCGTAATTGCCGCTTATTGACGGCTGGAATCCATTCCCTTGAGTAACTTCGAATGAGTCGTTTACTAGGATGGCTGAATAGGATAGATACCAATGACTGTAGGGTCGTCCCCAAAATACAATGGTATCTGTCTCATTCTTAATGGCAAGTCGATCGGTGTAAACATCGATGGTCAGATTGGTCATCCAGAAGCATCGGGCGGTGTAATTTAGATCAATTGAGATGTGACGGCGGATTTGTGGTTGATACTCGGTGCGATCCAAGAGGTGTCCGACGGTGTAGTTGTTGATATAGTTTATCCACGTCTCCCATTCGAGATCTGGTTCCCAGGAGTCTTTAAAGGTCCAAAATGGCGGCCTATTTAAAATTTCGCTGTAATTAATCCATTCTGCAGCCTCTAATGCCGAATATGCAGCGGGTGAATCTGCTTGCCGATCAATAATGATGTGAATCCGTGGCCAGCTCAGCTCATATTGCTGCCAATTGATATACCCGATGAAGGTGATTGAGACAACTAAAGTAATCATGATTACTGTGAATCCAATTAGGACCGGTTTTTGGCGACTATTTAGCTTGCCTTTTTCTGATTGCATGCTAGACCAACGCAACTTCCACAATCCCATAAGGGATTTTCAAAGGTCATTTTTATTGATGCTGGTGTAGACATCGAAGTGTAATCAAAATAGAACTTTCTTGTGCGGTGGATGCGGTGAATGGGCAGATGGTGATGCGGATTGAAGTGTTGAATCATCTGGGTGAGACGACGCAGGTTATTCAGAACATCGGTGAATAGCTTCAGGTTCTAGTCGAACACCCATTCGAGCTTTGGTGCTGGTTCTTCTTTCGGAGTAGCGACGTTTAAGGCTTCACCGAGGATTTTGAGGGCTATGGCTGGGTCTCCGGATTTTACTTGGGTTTCTGTGAGTCCAATAGCTTTAATGCCGAGAAATCGTTCCACCAATTTGGGAGACAGGGCATCTGGCTGTTCCTGTTTATAGGCGATGGCTAAAAGTCCGGCTGCAATGTCTTTACGGTGTATTAGCTGGACGATGTCTTTGCTGTTCAAGACGTTTTCTAATGTTGAATCAGTGACGATAATGATG
>JABXGU010000311.1 GCA_016550415.1 archaeon
GTCCACCAGAATTCAGTAGGATACTTTTCGAATATCCATGCCACGAGATCCCAACCTGTGATTTGAGCTTCATCAAAACGAATAATGAGTCGATATTCCATATCCCCTAGAGCAAAAGCATCGTAGTCTACCGCGAAATGTATGCCTCCACCTTCTTCTAACTCGCGAAGGATTTTCCGCACCCTTCGAGCGGTGAAACCCGTACATTTGCCGATTTGTGCAACAGGCATACGGGCATCTTCAGTCAGACACCGTAGCACCTGTAATTGGGTTCGAGTAAAAGTGACCTTCTTTCCCCTCGTATTATAGTGATAAGTTGGTGGATACTTGGGAAACTGCAAAACCACGGGTTTAACATCCACATCAATTACACCCTCTAGTCTCTCTAGGAACCCTATGAACCCAAGTGTATCATGTGCCCCACTTATAACAGCCATTACCTCATATCGCCTATCTGAGGCACGAACAATCGAAAGAACCATAGGTTCTTTAGCTATTTGTTTCATGAACTCAATTACATTCTCGGAACCATCAGTGGTAATCATTCCAAGGACAATCTCAGCGTTAAGCATTTCCATGCTTACCATTACCACAAAACCAAGGATGACCTTTTGTTGGCGAAGCTTATTGATCCGGTTCTTCACCGTATTCGGTGATAGCCCTAATTTCTGTGCAAGGTCCCTGTATGACGCTCGAGCATTCCCTAATAATTTACAGAGCACGGTCCAATCCACTGGATCCAAACTACTCACCATACTCTTGATAGTGCAGAAACCCATTCTTTCATATTCGATTGGTCAGCAAGATGAAATTAGCGACCTTCTTCCTTTCGACTAGTGCAAGTGGGGCTTACCTTTTATTAAAAAATTCGCATTTGACGGTCACTTTCCGCAGACACAAACAGCATTCTTTGTTAATTTCCTAGGATGTTGGCATATATCCGCCTAGATCATCTCCCATCAATAGATATGCCACCATCTTCTAGATGCCAACGCAACACACTGGTTGTATACAGCAATGAGATGTGTTGCAGAGTTGAAAACACATAATCATTCACAAGTTGGTTTCTAGTCAATCCATGGGAGGTGAACAAACTGAATAAATTACGTGTCATAAAGACAGCAAGCTTTGCTTTACTCATATTCGTATTGATGATTCCTTTATTATCAATCGGAACTACTCAGGCCTGTTGGCGACGTCCACTCCGAGGTACTATGGATCTCACCGCCGCCGGGTTCATACCTTCCGGTCCAGAAGACCCCGGTTATCCGGAGAGTACGCTTAACTGGGATGGGAGCATATCGGGAGGTATCAATGGTCGAATGCGTTTCTGGGGTTTATTACTCGAACCAGCAGGACGCAATGGTGACTGGCTCCACTTCAAAGAAATCTGGCAAATCCTTGATTCCGACACTGATGAAGTACTCCTGCAGGGATACGATGAAGGTTATGTCGCACCAAGTGGGAGGTATGCAATGGTTGGAAGAGTTACAATAGCATCTGAAGACTATGAGCATTTAGTTAGTCATTTCGTGCTTATGTATGGCATCATATACTTCGATATGGATCCATTTACTGCACCTGGCACGTTTATAGTCTTCTAATCCAAATGATGTACTCCAGAGGTTTCAATGGTATCGCCCAAGAAACCTCTCTCCCTTTTCTTTCATTAGAAATATGAAACTATGATTATCACATTTATCGAGAGAATTAATTGAGCCATAATTTCTATATGCAGTGTAACATCAACTGAGCTTTGAATGTTGATTCTAGTAATTACTGAAAGGAATGGTGAATAAGTGTAAGCGAAAAGTAGTAGACGAATGATTTTATCTAAAAATATTCATTGATTAGATAAATTAACACCTGTTCAATATAATCTGATTAATGACGAAATTAAAGATAAGAAGAGTTGTTATGGATGATGGGATGGAGGGTCATTAAGGATAAGGGGCTAAAATGGTGAAGCACGAAACAATGACAATTGTGTCTATTGTAAAACACGATAATATTCGATTCGCGGTTCGTAGAGCTATTCAACTTCTTGGTGGAATTAAGGCATTTGTCCAGCCTGGGGACAAAGTGGTGATTAAACCGAACTTGGTATTTGGCTTGCCACCGTTTACGGGCTTTACAACGGATTATCCGATCGTTGAAGCAATTATCGACTTATGCCAACAGATGAATCCCTCTGAGGTGTTAATTGCTGAAGGATCCGGTGGTATCGAAACTAAGTTGGCTTTTCGGACTGGAGGCTACAGCGAACTGGCAAAAAAGTATAATGTTAAACTTGTGGACTTGAATAAGAGCCCAACCAGAAGGGTAATAATACCAGATGGAAAGGCGGTTCAGGAATTGCTTGTACCGATACCCATCTTGGATTCTGATGTGTTAATTAATGTGCCCAAGCTTAAGTTGTACAAACGAGTACCAGGACAACGGGATTGGGCAAGCTTGGCAGTCAAAAACCTATTAGGCACAATTCCTGGAAAAGGGAAATACTCTGATAGGCGTCCAGATGAGTTCCCCATTGAATGTTCGCCTGAATTTTACTTTCCTGAAGGAAAGTTGTTTCATCCAGATTATCGACAGTGGTGGAGTCCTAGAGGGGAGCGGAAACGAATTCACAGAAACCTTGTAGAGGGTTTAGTCGATATCAATAAGGTGATAAAGCCGGCCCTGAATGTACTCGATGCCTTCATGGTAAGCGATGACATTAACATGACAACAACCAAGGCGAAGCCTCCCTTCGAACTATGTACTATTCTTGCTAGTCGGGATCCCCTTGCTCTAGATTGTATCGCGGTAAAAATTAGTGGAATCGATCCCTTCGACACATTATATCTCAAACATGCAGCTGAACGAGGGATCGGTGAATCCGATTACAACAAGATCCAAGTGAAAGGAACGGCTCTGAAAACCATCATCGAAACCTGGAAGCAGCATGTGGATACCCCTGTTTCCTAGCACTCAAGAATCCCGATTTTTTCCTTAGGGAATTAAAACACGATATAATGGAAAGTGAATAATAGAAGATACTCTTACAATTGCAAGCTGTGTGGTAATAATGAAGACCATCAAAATCGGCACA
>JABXGU010000312.1 GCA_016550415.1 archaeon
AAATTCCATATATTGGGTCATATTCGTAAAACCGAAGACATTAATGACACCCACGGGTGGAGGAAAGAGGCCTAGAAGGTTATTCCAATCAAAACTAAGAATTCCATGACGGTATCCATCATAAAATGCTGGAACCCCAGAGATTGTTCCATTGATTAGAGTAAAACGGACTTGTGTCCAAGTGTGAAGTTGGGGAGAGAGTGTGAGGAGTACGTTATGGCTACCAAAAGCAGGGAGTGGGACCGTTAAAGCCCCTGTTCCACTAGTGGAGTCAAGTTGGACAGGAAGTTCATTCGTTATCACTGAATCGGTTAGTACAAGTTGAAATTGGGGAGTTGCACTAGCATACTCCGTCCAAGGATCGGGGAAGCTTCCAGCCGGTGTTGTGTTATAAATTCTGAGCACCTCGAAGGTGGCCCAGTAGGGATCAGGACTAGTATGAAAATATTGCCAGGAGGGGTTCAGTAGAGAGGCGTTTCCTTCAAAGTAATAATATCCATCGTAACACCAAGTCCATCCGACGGTCTCTTGCCAAATACCGTTGATTTGGCGATTTCCAAGGTTAATGTGGTCAACTCCTAGGAGGGCATTTGTTGAACTAAATACTGCGAGACGGAGATAGACGCTCACGTTTTCTTGAGAAGTGAACGTAAGGTTCAAAGTCTTGTATTCAAATCGATTAGAAGAGAGCTGAAAGGCGTAGAGCGCGTTAAGTGAAGTGTTAAAACTGGAAGCGAGTGGCTCAAGCGTGGAAACATGTATTTGAAGAAGAGTAGCAGATGGGGCTGTGGTGCGTATTTCTAAGAGGTATTCGCCTGGGAGAAGATGGTAGGTATATTGATAATTCGATTGAGCGGATCCACTGCGAAAGAGTCCGGTTTCTTGATAGATAATGCCACCAGTTGTATCGAGTCGATAGAGAGTGAACGATTGACCTCCTGATTGATTGAGCGTGTAGTTGATACGACCAACACTTTCTGTGGTTACTGAAAAGGTATAGTAGCTATATTCGGTTGTAGAAAGGATAGTGTTATGTCGGAAGGTTGTTCCAATAGTAACCACAGGGAAACTCACTGAATCAATACCAAGCGAGTATTTGATATGTGAACCGGTATTAGCAACTAGCACAAGATAAGCAGTGCCATTTTTCACTGCTTTTTGTTGATAGCTGGTCATCAGACTTGTGATATCCCGACCATAAGGCATTCCGTATCCATCTTGACCAGAACTAAATGCAAAGACTTGAAAGCCCCCACCAAAGCCAACATCTTCAATGGCTTTGTAAAAGGCGATTTCATCGGTTTCTTGAACGGGTAAGGCAACAGTGACGATCTGAGCTGGCACATCTTGAAAATAGATGTCTCCCGCAGGATTCTGATGTAGAGAAGCAAGATTGAGTTCACCAGAAATCCGGTCTCCAGGAGCTACAAATGTTGGGGTAAGAAGAGTCGGTGTTACAGAAACTGCAACATCACTAGAAGTGTATAGAAAAATTGCATAGCCACCATTATGAGTTCGCATAACAGGAACCGCGAAGTACCCGATAATGCTGCCTGATGAGACAACCCGATAATTGGGATCAACCACCATATAATTTGTGAGATACGATACATGACCAGTAAAAGCAAAGAGTTCAGAGGGCTCGGTGACGTTTATGATCGCCTCATAGACGTTACCAGCAGTCAAAGAAAAAGTAGTTTCAGTGTCGAATCCGAGAGTGATGTTCCCATAAATTGTGAGATTATAAGTTGCTAGCGCAGCAGTATTTGTGGAATTCTTCGTTAACAAAAACTTGGGAAGTTGTACCTGAGAAGCGAAGGGACCAGTATAGATATACGACGGATCATAGCTATGTGAGCCACTAGTATCCCAAATAAGATGGGTTTCTGGCCCTAGATACTGACGGACTTCTGTTTGATAACCATGATTGTAACTCACAACATAGGTGACATAGGGGGCATTGTAATCCAAGACCTCAACCGAAGCAGGTCCAAATCCTGGATCCACAATGGCATAACCTCGCCCCTCCGAATCAGGGGTGATAACGGTAGTTTCAGTAATTTCTTGAGGTAAGCTGAATGCAGCCTGCGTAGAAGGAGTTGTCAAACTGAAAAGAAGAGTAACACTTAGGATGATTATGAAAAGCCGTTGCAAGGAAATTTTTTGCATATTCTCACCAGAGAAATTGCTTACTAGAGGTCTTCAGAAGATAGCACTTAAAGATGGCGTCTTTTTCCGCGGGTATCTGTCGGAATTAAGAAAAGAATAATAATCGCCATCTTTTGATGCAGCATTTCTATAAGAGACTATTGTGTGGATTTGTCAAGATCATAGATGTAAGCTAATTGAAAGTTTGGCGTTATTCTATCTCTTGGGTTTTAGAAGCGTCATGTTTTTCAAGACGCTGTTTAATTTTACTCACTATCTTTTTACACTGAGGAGAGAGAGGGCGAACAGATTTGGAAGGTTGCTTATACCATCCACTGTACATACTCATGATTATGGAGAGTAGCCGCTCGCTGTAGCATCGAAGGTGTCTGGCAGCAATCCCTACTTTGCGTTTTTCGTTTGTGACCCAGTTTGTAAAAGTCTGAAAGACTTTGCAAAGTTCGATATCGGCGGTATACTCTTTGTCGGGTTTTGTTAGTTTCCAATAAAAGAGGATGAATTCATCGCATTCTTGAGCTACCAGTTGCATTAATGAGATTTCGTCGGAAGAAAAAGGCATCTGTTGTCGTGCAGTAAGGTAGAGATTGGCTTGGATACGCTCATCCCGCTGGTCCCGCATCAGATAGCCACCTCCATGGAGGATGTATCGCAAAATGTACATCTGGAACCGAGCTAAAGAATAGAAGGAGTATTCTAAGGATTTGGGTTTTTGTTTGATACTTTGTTCTAATAATCGGGCGATACGACCAGCAGATACCGCCATGGGCATGTAAAATTCTGCCATTTGGGTGGAAAAGCGCTCGAAGGTTCGCATGAAAACCTCTGTTTGGCGTGACCGAAGATCAAAATACCATTTGAGTCCAGCACCCACCACTGCAGAAAGCAGAGAACCCAACCCAAGTAAGCTCGCCAGTTGTATGAAATCCAATTGCACAACGAATACCCCTTAAGACATTAGATTGCTTGGAACCTTAGCAACTTTTTCCCTTTTAATTCGCCCCCTCCTCCCTATCAAAAAAACAGAATGAGGGAGATGAATTAGACCAACAGGTTTCTTAGTTACCATATGGCTTTTATTGATGGTAACCGGTGGGATGTGGTAGGAGTGACATAATAAGTGAAAGCAATTGACCGGCAAGTATCTCAACTTTTTCTACTATTTGGTATAATTGCTACGTTGTTTCCCATTAGTTTTGCATTTATTGATCCAACCTATTGGCGTGGCAACGAACCCTTATTATGGACTACGATTGTCTATTCGCTCACTATCCTATTACTTGTTTATGAACGATCCTTAAGCATTTCACGAGAGAAACTACTCTATTTAGCAGAAGAGCTTACACCCCTGGTAATGAAACTGCGAGGATGGCGATTCACTCGTAAGTCCTCTGAGGAGAAACTACCAATTCTAAATCATATGCGCCAGATGGTTATCCACCATCGACGATTTCTCTTTGTACTGAGTCTCATACCACGATCTTATGCAAACATCCTTGAAGAAACATTTCAAGCAATGCGACTAGTGCAACGTGAGCTTACGTGGTTGCATTCTGCAGTTCGTGCAGATCCAGAAGGACATCGCATAATGCAAGACCGTGATGAGGTTGTCGTTGATGAAGTCATTTACGAGGTTGTGACTGGTCGAACAGGTGTCGCCAAAGATGACGTAATTCAAGTCATAGCACCAGTTTTTGATCAGCATGCAGAACGCCTTGTGAAAATACGACGCTTATTTAACAGACTCCTAGAATTAATCCCCCAATTGAGTTTGGAATGGGAGCAATACATTCGGATTAACTACATCTCCCAACGTGCCCTAGGAGCCTTAGAACAGAACGGAGGAAAATAAATTGCCTATTGTCAAGATTCCCCCAAAACGATTTGAATTTCGTCTCAAAACGCTACGAACAGAGCTATCTGAACAAGACCTGCATCATTTTATTGTATTCAACCCCACCCACATCTATTATCTAACAGGCTTTGTGCACATTCCCACAGAACGCCCCTTCGCCCTAATTGTTCAAGACACGGAAATTAACTTCTTTGTTCCTGAGCTAGAAAAGAAGCACGTAGAAGAAGAAGTGCCACATGCTGCCAAGATTGGCACTTACTTTGATTACCCCGATGAAATCCATCCAATGAAACATTTTGCCTCATTTCTCAAAGAAGAACTCAACATTACAGGAGACCTCGGAGCGGAAGCACCCGGAAGCTCTGGCCGCTATGGCTATGAGGGGCCAAAACTCGAAGAAGTCCTTAATCTGCCCGTAAAGATTCTCTCCCAATTGATTACCGACATGCGAGTAATCAAAGACGAGGATGAACTCAATTGTTTACGCGAATCTGCAATGTGGGGAAATCTAGCACACCAATTACTTCAAGATAAAACCGTTGTCGGCGCTAATGAAGTCGAAGTAGCAACTGCTGCCTCTTTAGAAGCATCATTGGCAATGAGTAAAGCCCTAGGCTTATCGTATCGACCACTAGGTTATGGTGGTTTACCTGTTTTTGCAGGATACCGAGGACAAATCGGCACTTATTCAGCGATTCCTCACGCTATGACCCGATACGCAAGATTCCAGCCAGGAGACACCTTGGTAACTGGAGCAAGCGCCAATGTTGCAGGATACTATTCAGAACTGGAACGGACAATGTTTATGGGTCCACCAAATGAAAAACAGCGTAAATATTTCGATATCATGATGAAGGCCCAAGATGCTGCATTTAATGCATTTGCACCTGGGAAACCCTGTTCAATCGTTGATAAAGCGACACGAACGGTGTTCAAAAAGCATGGAGTCTTTCCATTGGTTCAACACCATACAGGTCATGCAATTGGTCTCGAAGGCCATGAAAAACCCTTCCTTGATCAGGGAATGGAAGTAATCATGAAACCAGGAATGGTTTTCACCGTTGAACCAGGTATTTATGATCGAACAATCGGTGGATTCCGCCATTCAGACACAATCATAATTACAGAGGACGGAATGGAACTAATTACCTATTATCCACGAGACACCGAGTATCTAACAATCAGCTTGAACAAGTAAGAACCCTGTATTAGATTGCAGTGACTGGCATAATTCAAACGCC
>JABXGU010000313.1 GCA_016550415.1 archaeon
CTATACACGCTATTACAGGGGGACTATTAGGTTCAACTGAAATCTCTATTGATGATGTATTAAGTGGAGCACGTGCATCTCTTCTGATTAAGATGCGCCGTTATGAGAAATTCCTGAATAAGGGTAAAGAAGATTCTAAATTATTGAAGAAGGTTTTAGAAGATATTCGCCATATCATGACTGAGGTTCAAGGCCCCTTAGAACGTATTTCTGATTATACAGCGGCAGAAATCCTTATTGAAGCAATGCCGCCCCCACCAGAATCCATTGATGAGGGATCAAAGTATGGTTTCATGCACCCTGCTTTCCCTGCTCTTCCACGGGCAGGTCCACCATTGAAAACACCAATTGACTTCCTAGAAAGAGATGTGTGGCTTGCACTTATGCAAGAACCTACTGAGCGAAGCGATTTTCTCCGAGAAAGAATAAGTGTTGTTATAGAAAGTATGCTTTCCCAAGGTACACCTTTGGAAAAGGTAGGTAGTACAATTATATTTGATATAGATGCACGTTTACCTTGGAAACGCTCTAAGAAAACCGTGATTCACCGTGAACTCCAAGAATTACAGGAAACTGCAGGAGAAAATTACAGGGAACAAGTGGGACATTATATCTTGGATAATATCCTCTCGAAAATACCTCAATTACGTTCCACTACTCATTCTTCGGAAGGATAGACTATACAATGGAGGTTCAATTTGAGTGAGCAGACAAAACCCCCCATTGATTTGGGTATTGAATTTTCTTGCACCTGCCTTTCGATTATTTGGTCATGAACTAACAATTGTTGGTGATTTACTAATTGCTTCACGGCAGCTTTGGAGCTTACTCTGTGAAGATACAGTGCGTTCAGCTTTAATTGGTCCCGGAATCGTAAAAGGACAAGTTAACATCAAGGGGCATCCTGTTGATATTGAATTTCTGGTGGGTGCTACACTCTTTGACCCCACTGAAATGCGTCCAGGCGAACCAATCCCTCTGCTCGATATCCTAAATCCTGAAGTCGTAGACCCCCTTTCCAAATCATCACCTGAACAAGTGCAACAAATTATTCGTTCACTAATAGTGAAGAAAGGCTCTGTTTCAGACTCAGGACAAATCCTAACAGTAAGCATTGAAGGTGCGCTTCCTCAAACCCTAATTGTCGAACAGCAAATGATTGGGAAAAATATTACATTTGTCTCAGGGATAAACAAGGCTAAATTTCTCCTTGGCGGACAAAAAAACCGACTATATACTCCCTTTAAAGAAGCACTACTCAAGAATCGATTTAGCAATCCAGAAAAAATCTGGAATTTCAGAGTTGACCGAAAGCAGTTTGATGCATACAATTCATCTGACTTCAAGGAATGGGTAATAATCGAAATGCAGACAGATTCCCGCCTAGATTCCTTTGACACTCCAAAAGCAATGGATGAGGAGTATAACTCTGTTCTCAAATATTTGCTAGGCAACCGTGATTATTTCATCTTCTAGAAGTTGAATCCGATTTTTGTGGGTGTTCAATCAAGGTAATTGCCTTACTTGCACTTTCTGCCAAGTCAAAGCGTTCCAACGTTTCTGCTACACGCTGGATGCCCTGCAGGATATGAACTTGATTATCAAGAAAACCAAAAATATCGCCAGGGTAAATGAACAGTTCATACTTCTTTAGAAAAGCGGCATTGATTTTCGAAGGTGTTAAACCCTTAAAGCGCATTTCAAGAACAGCACGGGAGAGACTCCACTGACCGTGGTCACAGAATGGACTCTCCTTGCATCGGCAGTTGAAGAAGGTAAGTGTCCATTTACTAAACATCTGGAGCACCCAACGTGGAAGCTTCTTTAATCGACGAGTGCTACGAGTGCTCATCAGATCAAGGACTGCTCCTGCGAATAGACGGGTGGCAAATCGTGTACGAAATGCACGTTCAATTGCACTTTGGAGCTTAGGTGAGAGGTAGACATTTCTTAAAGGCTCAAGCATAACTGAAAGTTCTTCAGCAGTATTATTCGAATATTCACGAATTGCGGCAACATTGGAGGCGGAAAAATATGAAATGGATGCGGCACGTCCTAATTCTGTTGATGTTAATTGTTCACCGGTTTGCTTTGCCAAACCATGTTTCTTTAGAAAACGTATGCCTTCATTAAATGAGACTGTACGGGATATGAGGCTCTCGTAAGCCTGCTGTAACTGTTTATATGATATTGTGTCAAAGCAAGAAAGCGTTGCTAATATCTGGTCCACGGATTGTTCGAATGTTGCTTCTGGTCGAACATCTTCAATTGGATTGTTTAATACGTCCAAGGCGACTTCTTCTTCTGTTTTTGGCTCGTCACCAAAATATCTTCGATTTATCTCAGCAAGTAATATTGCCTTTCCAGTGTCATGTTTGCCCAGACGACCTGCACGACCAAGCATCTGAGTAAATTCACCGACGCTTAATATTTTGGTACCCATCATCAGGCTTTGGAAAATTACTGTGCTAGCTGGAAAGTCAACTCCTGCTGCAAGTGCTGCAGTTGTTACTACTGATGCGATTTCTCCTGCAGCGAATGCCTCCTCGATTCTATGACGTTGGACGTAGGTCATCCCCGCATGGTAGGGTCGTGCTGAAATGCCTTGTTTTTGTAGTTCAGTGGCTATGGCATGAGTGCCGCGTCTTGAGTTAGTGAAAATGATTGTCTGTCCCCTGAAACCGAAGGAACTTCTTTGGTTAAATTCAGCTTTACAAATGTCAGCCATCATTCGAAGCTTATCCTCTTCAGTAAGTGTGAGGATTAAATGGCGTTGCAGCGGAACTGGACGTCCATGCAAGATTACTGGTTTCAATTCTAATTCCTGTGCCAATTCCTTAGGATTACCAACTGTTGCTGAAAGTGCCACAACCTGTGCCTTTGGAAAAAGTGTACGAAGCCGTGCCAGTAGACCATCAAGCTCCGCTCCTCTGTCCTCATCAGCAACCATCTGAATCTCATCAATAACCACCACACCAACATCTCTGATTTGATGCCATTGGCTACTTCGAAGTAGAAAATCAAAGCCCTCATAGCTAGCTACAATGATGTTAGCACCAGCAACATCATCATCTACAATTACAAGCGCCTCTTCACCTGCATCGATGGAACTCATCCCAACCCGAATAGCAACACGTAATCCAAGAGCCTCATATTTGCTGACATACTCATGATATTTCTGATTTGCCAAGGCAACAAGGGGAGATAGGTAGATGTATGTTTTACCTTCCATCGCAGCTTTAATACCAGCTAGTTCACCAACAAGGGATTTACCACTTGTTGTATCTGAAACTACAAGAATGTCTTTGCCTTCAAGTAACCCCCCTTCCAGAGCTAAAGTCTGAATGGGTAATAAAGACGAGATACCATTTTTTCTTAAGACGTCTCCAAACTTTTTGGGGATGTCAAGTGTGCTAATGGATATTGGCTCCGTACTGTCTTTGGTTGCTTGGACCTGATCATAAAGGGTTATGGCTGGGTTACGGCTGGGTCGAAATCTGGAAGATAAAAACCAAGCTACCTTATCCACTGATCGAAGCCGTTTCAGCATTGCTTCAAGGCTGTCATGAGCCTGCCTTGAAATCTTAATATCCATCGAACGAAAGCGATTGGATAATTCACGTAACGCACATGGATAACATAATGCTTCTCCATCAGCTGTAAAAACATCACGTTTTCGAAGCATTGTCAATCGTCCATCTGCTGCACAATTTTTGCAGGAACGGACGATTATGGGATCTGCAACATTATAGTCCCGTAACATCCCTTTTAACTCGGTAAGAAAAGGGAGATGCGGTTGACGGGGGATAGCAATGTATTCTGCATTTCGAATCCATTTGAAAAAGGAATGAGGATCTATTGGTTTCTCATGGTTTTTACTCAATATCCAAAGTTTTTCTGGTCGAAGTCGACCACGCACCATATGAAACCAAATACGAGCTCGGATTAATGGTAAATTAGGACGCTTTGGACGAAATACAATGCACCGTGCTGCAAGTTCTCTCCTTTTTTCTGAAAAAAGTGCAAGTGCAAATGGTGGTTTCAAAGGGCGCAAAGGTTCCACGACATCTAAAAGTTTATTCAAGGAGTTCAAGCAAGGCTTTTTTAGTCTTCGCTTACGAATATCTTCCAGGATGATTTGAGTGCCAGAAGTTCAAATCTTTCCAGGTGTCTTGTCCCTCATTTTGACCCGTTCAGCTCGTGCAGGGAGAACAGAAATCGGTGGTTTTCTGATTGGCAGGGTACAAGGTCAAAAGCTATTTGTTACTAGAGCTACGTTTCCAAGACAGATAGGTACATCCACACATGTGGCGATTAACGATATTGATATGGCACTGCTCGCTGAAGACCTCATTGAACAGGGTACCGGGGAAGCTATCATTGGTTGGTGGCACACACATCCCAGTTTAGGCGTCTTCATGTCAGGAACAGATATCACTACACAAGAACGGTATCAAGCTTTCTTTCCTCAAGCCATTGCATTAGTAGTAGATCCTGTGAAATTTTCAGAATCCCTTAATCTTCAGGATTTAGATCTTCACGTGTATCGCATCGTTGAAGGCAGGGCAAAGGATCTTGAGTTTGCTTATGTATTTGAACCAAGTGAGGTTATCCCTGATTTCTATGGTCTACTGCTCCAATTAGACATTCCTTCTCAGATTATCTTCGAAGATACATGGTTTGAACGTTTGCTTCGAAATACCCTTGGGGAACGGATAACAACACCCGAATTCACTCAGCATCTTGGGAATTTTCTTGAAGCTATTGTGGCTTTCAGTACAGTGGGCGTGTTAATGCTGATAATTATCCTGTCACTTGTTGCGCTAGTAAGCTAATTTTGAGGAGTACCTTTATTCTGGCTCCTCAAAACCTAAAGCTTTCAACGCAGCCAAAATAGCCTCTTTATCATCTACCGAAATATCTTCTTCATCAACAGAGGATTCAGCAGTACTGACAGCAACTGGTTCAGGGGCTTCCTCAATTCTAATTGTTGGTTCAGTTTTAGTGGGAGCTGAAACAGGCTCTGGTGGAGATGTGGGCATTCTACTAAGACCAATCAATTCCTCTGGGCGCAGAGAATATGTTTCCATAATCTTGGTGACCTTTGTTATGTATATCTTCATCAATCCAATATAATAGCCCAACCGGATTTGATCCCGACTAGCACCAACTAATAATGTTTCAGGCGAAGCCCACATAATAATAGTGAAGCCTTTACTCCCTCGTAAAATGACTTCAGTGAGTGTACCCTGGCTTAGCTGTCGGAGTGTTTCCTCACCAACATTAACAAGCGTTGCTGTTGCAGCAGAAAAAATGTCAGAGTCAACATTACCACTTACTGCACAAGCAAGACGGATACCTTCACGGGTAACAACGGCTAAGGCTTCAAGGCCAGTCGACTCCTCTATTCGCCGCATCAATTCCTGTAAATCCTTAAATGGTGTATCTGCAAGTGTCATTTCGAAGGACTCACCTATTTGAGTAATTTGCTTTTTGTTTCAACCTATAACAAAGTTTCCATCTTATTTTCTTTTCTTATCTAAAGTTTGAGCACTTCGAAAAAAAGTCTAAAGAAAATACTTTCGCTTTCCTCTCCCCTATCCGCCTGTTCGCTTGAAAGTATTGGAGTTTATATAGATTTGAGTGAAGGCAAAAATGGAGCACCCGACTATGGTTTCCTGTGCTAAAGCCCTCTTCGATCCTGAATATCTACCGACTAAATTGCTGCATCGTGATAAGGAACTTAATACTCTAGCCAGTTTCATTTCTCCCAATGATGAATCTTCGCCAGTTAATCTAATGGTTCATGGAAGCTTTGGTGTTGGTCGTACTACCCTGCTTCGTTTCTTGGGTCATAACGAATTGGGTGCCTGGCGGCGGCCTTTCATCAACTTCCATATGAAGAGTGACATAGAAATCGTCCATGACACATTAACAACTCTTACCGGTTCATCTGCTCCTTCTGCAACACTCCCTGAACTCTGGTCTCTATTGAAACGAATACTCCGAAAAGCTGAAACACCACTCATTTTCACATTTGACGATATAGACCGTCACACAAATGATGCCTATACCAAGTACCTGTCTCTTTGTAAAAATCTTGGAATTCCCTCAATGGCAACTGCCCCTCGATACTTTCCTCGCCAACTTACCTCCTCTGCTGCTTCCTTCCTTGATTTAACACTAGAATTGGAACCCTTTTCAGACCATCAATTCCTTGACATCATCACCCAAAGAGTCAATGATGCCTTCCCTATACCGTTGCCTCCATCTATCACTGAATTCATTGCAGACATAATTTGTATACTAGATTTTCAACGACCCGCCACAGCAGTAGAGCTTCTCCGAAGTCTATACCCATTAACCACAGAAAATACAAATCTGACAACTGATCATATACGTCAAGCTTGTCTTTCATCTAGGGCTCTTCACTATGATTTTTGGAGCGGTCACCTTGCTCATCTTACAAATCTGGAAGCAACAACAACACTCCTCATACAAGCTGTAGGAGAGTACTTCACTATCAACCCAGGTCAAATCTATGTAACCAAACCCCAGCTTTTGTTTCAATACAAACAGGTCTGCGAACGTACAGAAATTTCTCCAACCAATACTCAATTCTCGAGAGCGTTGAATGAGTTGCTCTTCCAAGATCTTCTTCTCCGCTCCCGGTACAACTCTGATAATTTCTTCACGCTCCTCCCTGCCCAAGGCTACTTCGAAATTGTAGAGTTGGTACTTGGTGATAAGGAAGAATGCTAGCCTGATCTAAACTGAATTTTATTGTTAATCACTCTGCGTCTTTGCCAATGTCCGTGCAAAAATCCTTGCCACTCGAATAGGTTCAGGTAGCCCTCCAAATCTTGTAAGACGTTCTAAAAGCGTCTTTACGACTCTCCATTCAGCACCATGAAACTGCACAAACACATCATTATCTGTTGGCAATGTTAGTGGTTGCATTGGACCATTTCTACAAACTATATTCCACCGCGCTTCCCACTCATCAGGAAAAGTTGCCAAAAGATGCTCACGGATATCTCCCTGCGTTTCTTTAGTCACACTGATAATAGGCAAACTCGATTTATCATGAAGCTGCTGAAGATCAATCATATTATACAAAGCAATAACGCTGCCATGCAGCATTATACAACCAATATCCTCTCGGCTAATCCGTTGGATCAAATCAAGTACAGCATCTGTTCCATCCATCCCTCCAATTGTAGCAGTTCCAAAAACCATTCCATCAATAATAAAATCAGCCCGCATTACCACGCCACCAAGAATAGTTGTCCTAGCATGTGGAGGTGCACTCTCAGCAACCCCAAAAACACGTACAGCAGCCTTCAATAAGCTAGCTTCAACACTCTTCAAGGTGGATGACCACCTAGAATCATACAAAACAAAAAGAAAAAGGAAGTGGATGAAGAGAAAAGCTAGCTAAGCTGGTGCATTAATCTTAGCACCAGGATGCTTAGCCTTCCACTCATCCAAACTAATCGCAAATTTCTTCTCAATTCTAGGTCGATGCAAGCTGTTGTACGCGCAGAATGGGACTATGCGTCCGTCTGGGATGGCATAGTGGATTGCGCATCGTTCGAGTCGTTCTAAATCTAAGTTGTATGGGTCTTGGAAGTGCATTGACCCAATCATAATGATGCGTTCCATGAATTTAGCTAGTGAATCGTAGTCTTTCTTTCGTAGGAAATTGTTGGCGAGATTGAATAGTAGTCCTTTCTTCTTGAAGAAGCGCATGGCACTGATGATGCCTCTCATGGTGCCTCGCCATCGTTTTCCTCTTTCATAGTCCTTTGACATTTTTTCTAGTGAGCCAAGGAATCGTTCCACATCAACGTACTTTGTTATGGGTTGATAGGTTCCGTCTTCTTCTACGATGATGAATGTTGCCATACCACAGGCTGGGTGTGTTGAAAACTCGACGGCTGGTGCACCACCACGAGCTCCTAGGGCACGTGCTAATGGTACAACGAAGGGAACAGGATACCAGTCACTCCGCTTTATGATGCCTTTGGTTTGTTCCTCTGTTAATCGCATTAAATCTGGGATAGTGATGCGCATTTCCTGTCGTTTATCATAATCGATGCGGCCTGTGATGGACACTGGCTGAAAGTTCACACATCGGATGATGTCATGGTTCTCAACGGCGAACCGTATAATGTCGCCAACTTGGTCGTCGTTGATACCTCCAACTAATGTTGGTACCAGGACAATGCTGCGTAATCCCTCTTCACGGCATCGCTGCAAAGCCTTCATCTTCTGAGACAAAAGATTTACTCCACGTGCAGCAAGGTACGGCTCCGGTGTCAAACCATCAAATTGCAAATAGACCGTACTTAGGCCGGCCTCAGCTAGCTTCTTTGGATATCCCTTCTGGGTAAGCATCAACCCATTGCTGGCGATCTCAATGTGTGGGAATCCTGCCTCCTTTGCCGCCTTGATAATCTCAGGAAGTTCCTCTCGCATCGTGGGCTCTCCACCAGCAAACTGCACGGCAGGTGCTGGCACTGGCTTATTAGATCTAAGATTCGCTAACATTTCCTTTATCTCTTCAAGACTGGGCTCATAGACGTATCCTGCTTTACCAGCATGAGCGAAACAGATGGGACATTGAAGATTGCAACGGTTGGTAACATCAATTAGGGCAAGGCAAGTGTGGGTTTTGTGGTTGGGGCAAAGACCGCAATCATTGGGACAGCCATTAACCGTTTCAGTACGTGGATTATCAAGCCCTAAGCCCTTGTAAGCAAACTTCATGGCTCGATGAAAATCCTTCACGCTGGACCAATATACATCCTTGTATTCGCCATGCTCTTTGCAGCTCTTGCGAATCATGAGCTTACCATCTTCTTCATAGATGGTTGCCTCCACGGTGCAGAGACACTCAGGGCATATGCTTTTTGTAGTGTATGGTAGTGTTTTTGGCGCCATTTTTTCCATTGAATTACCACTCCTTAGTGGTGGATTTGTATTAACTAGGCTTTTGCATTTATTTTCACTTAAAAGGGTTTTCCGATTTTTCAGAGTAGGAAAACGTAACCTTAAGAGGAAGAAATATTGAGGGAAAGAATGGTGTGGCAAATGCGGATGAGGATAGGATTTCTTTTGACTCTATTATTCATTGTAACAATCTCATCTAGCTCAATATTAGGGTCAATCAGTCCTGTAGCCTCAATGGATATTCCGGACTGGCCAACGGAGAAGGTACGTATAATGTTCATTCACCATTCTTGTGGTGAGAACCTATGGTACACCTATGGACATCTTGCTGATGAATTAGCGACTATCAATATTGAGCCCCATGATGCCACATATGGAGACGCGATTGGTGACGACACAGACGTATGTCATTGGTATCCAAAATTCAGGGATCAACTTAATGAGATTCTGACCTTCAACCACTCATATGATGTCTATTATCCAATACCAAGTGGAGTGGTTAATGACATTATCATGTTCAAGTCATGCTATCCTGCATCAGATATCTGGGGTTGGGGAACTGAACCAGGTGATCCTGAAGATTCTGATCAGACAATTGCCAATTACAAGGCAGCATATAATGAGCTTTTACCGATTTTTCAGGCAAATCCTGACACACTTTTCATTCCCGTGACAGCACCACCCCTAAACCGTAATGGTGGTTGGACGCCTGAGAACGGTGCGAATGCAAGTTATTTCAATAACTGGTTAGTCAATGACTGGGCTCCTGATGAGAAGAACATTGCAGTTTTTGATTGGTTTCATTTCCTTGCTAACCCACTAGATTTTGCTGCAAAAGATGATTATGTTGACGATTCGGACAGTCACCCGAATCTTCAAGCATGTGAGGATACTACCACTGTCTTCATTGGTTGGATTGATGATGTGATTGCACGGTGGCAGACAGGGAACGGGTCAACGACGCTCCCCACGACATCTGAAACTCCCACGATTCCAGGTTTCCCGTTCGTAGCAATTGCATCTGGTGTAGCTTTAGCTTTAGGCGTAATTTTTGTGAAGCGTCGCAAAAACCCTCTCTTCAAAAAATAGGGTGATTGAAGGGCATAACCTGATGGTTTCGGTCAGGCAGGTGGGTAATGAAGAAGTGTTTATATTTTGTAAGCCACTATCAGTAGGGTATGTCCCGGGTATTACGCTTATCACTTGTTTCGGTGAAATTACCGAAGGCATATGTAAAGGGTTTGGATACACTTGTTGAGCGAGGAACCTATCCGACTCGGAGTGAAGCAATTCGTGTTGCGATTCGAGACCTGCTTAAAAAGGAACTTTGGATGTCAGGTTCACCTCTCACAATGCCCGCTTCATCTGAATGATGTTTAGCGTTCAAGTTTTCCTTGAATAAACTCCTCCACCATTCGCCGAGCAGTACTATCTTCCACTTGCTTTGGCGGATGCTTGAAGCAGTATGAAGAGATGCTGAGGAGGGGTCCACTGATGCCCCGGTCAAGGGCTAATTTAGTTGCACGGACTACATCTACAACCACGCCAGCTGAGTTTGGTGAGTCTTCAACTTGAAGTTTTAAACTGACTTCGATTGGCATACCACCCCATTTGCGTCCGTGGGCATGGATATAGCATACCTTTGTATCTTTGAGGAAAGGAACGTAGTCGCTGGGTCCAATTCTTGTTGGTACGGGGTAGGAAAGGAGACTTGTCACCGCTTCAGTTTTGCTAATGCGTTTACTCTTTAGTCTATGCTCAGCCAGCATATTTTCAAAATCTGTATTCCCACCAATATTGAGCTGATAGGTTTCAGTGATGTCGACACCTCGATCCATGAGAAGTTGGGCAATGACTCTGTGCAGAATGGTAGCTCCGACTTGGGATTTGATGTCATCGCCAGCCATGGGTAAACCAGCTTTTCGGTATTTTTCCTGCCAACCGGCATCAGAGACGATGAATTCTGGAATGCAATTAATGAATCCGCATCCTGCATCTAAAGCTGCTTGTGCGTAATAGCGTGATCCTTTAGCACTGCCAACTGGGAGGAAATTGATGAGAATCTCAGCACCTGCTTTACGTAGCTTCTCTGCCACATCAACGGGCTTGATTTCTTTCGGGTCATAGCAGTCGAAGGATTTCTGCATGTGTTCAGCAACACCATCCAAAATAGGTGCTGCCTGAACCTTTATCCCCAATCTGGGGGTCTCAGCGAATCTTATTACACAGTTTGGTGGTACAAAAATTGCTTCGCTAATGTCTTTTCCGATTTTTTCCTTGTTGATATCAAAGGCAGCAACGAATTTGATGTCTTTTGGTAGATATCCTCCAAAATCGGGATGCATCAATCCCGTTACTCGGTCTTCATTACCTGTAATGTTTTGGTAGTAATAAGTGCCTTGAACAAGGCTGGAAGCACAGTTGCCTAATCCTGCAATTGCTACTTTTATTGGACTCATATTATGCACGCTCAGCAGAGATAGTTTACCATCATAAAGTATATTGTGCGTTTAACTAGGGTGAACCATTTAAGCATTTCTCATAATTACGACAGATAACCAACTGCTGCCAGTAAATTAAAAACCCCGTATTAAGGTGAACGCTAGCGAGAAGCCATGTCATCCGCTGAGGTTCGAGCAAAGCTATCAGCACTCTTCTTACCCATCATTATTGCAGTGGGGCTAACAGTATACTTCGTAGTCCTATTCAACCTTACTCTTCTTCCCGGAGTCCTTCCTATGGTCATTCGCTCCTTCGCGATGCCTTTGATTTTCACATTTCCGTGGGTGCTTTTTTTCGCCATCTTCCGAGAACGCACAGTAAATGCATGGAACGCAATGAAAGTTAAAACCAGTATTATCCCTCTTCGCTGGAGAATGCTCTATGGTTTCAACACAATAATTGTAATCTCCTTCTTCATTCTGCCCTTCATTTCCCCACCTCTCGCTGTATTTGCAGCCCTTGTCCTTGCTTGGCGAATCGTCTACCATAGCGATTTCATTTGGCAGAAGGGTCCAACAACTCGTATCCTATACGGTGGACTGCTCTTCGCCATCATAGCTGCTCTGCCATGTTATCTTCTTATCATCTGGTTTCAATACTATCTTAGCTACATCGCCGCTGTTATTCTGGCAACTTGGATAGAATGGTTCGATGTATTCTACTTTGTTTCGATCTGCATTGTCGACGCGCTAGCCATCGGGGCTCTTCTTCATCTATCATATGGCACCTTAGATCCAAAGGGAAATGTGCGAATGGAGAAAGGCACTATTATATGGACAATACGGAGTATTGAATTTATTTTTGCAGGTTTTCTTCTTCTCCTCGTTAGTCCCTATTGGACTCCCCTTGGTTTCGGAATTGGACATCTAGATCCATTAGGTCTCAATGTTGGTCTAATCACCTATATCAACTGGGCCTGTTTGGCCTTGATTTGTATGGTCTATTTTGTGAAGATATGTGTCGGTATTCGAGGAGATACCAGCATCTCACTCTTAGGAGTTCTACTTGCAGCAGCCTTCCTCTTAGTGGAGCTTTTTCAAACATTTAACATAGTCTTGAAGGGAGTGCTTGTTGTCAGCTCCAGCCTTTTCTTCGTCATTGGATTCTTGATTAGCTTCTTTACAAGTCCTGACGAGTTGGTAACAAGGCTAGAGGATGAACCAGAGCCCGAAGAGGACTTAACTAGCGAGCAGCTTAGTCTAGAGGACGAAGCTGAATCCGAAGTTGAAGAAGTTGATTCCAGCTAGTGTAAGTCCAATCTACTCAAGACTTCTAAATATTTCTTAGGAAAACTGGGCACTTATCTAGCGAGATAACCGGAATATAGGAATACTTCCTGTCATAGGTTCCATCTGTGTAGTCCCATTCTTCGGTAGGATCTGATAGGTACTTTATGAATGGTCCTTTGGGGCCTTCATTTTGCTCGATATAAAGAAAGAGTGGCAAACCTTCGAGCTTGTAATAGCCTGGTAGGGCAGTTAGTGTACCTATTATGTGTCTTTTATCCTGTTTGAAATGAAGGATTGTCGCAGTCCGTTCCCGCGTCCAAAAAATAACCATTCTGATGAGGTTGTCAAGGTTCTTTAATTTTAAGAGTACAGCGGGAGCAATTAATTCTTCATCCACAATTATCAACCATTTTTCAATAAGTCAATGCTAAGAAAAAGTCTTTGCTTGGTGGAATTTGGTGGCTAGCATTTTTGAGGAAGCAAATATAGTTGTTTATTACTATGCAGTTGAGAGTTGCCTGTGCACAGATGGATGTTATTTTTGGAGATAAGGACGCAAATATGGGCGCAGTAGTACAAATGGCTAATATGGCAGCTGATAAGCAAGCTGATCTTCTGGTATTGCCAGAACTCTTCACCACTGGGTTTTGTTTGAATCAGGCAAATCTACTAGCTGAAAAACCCCTTGGTCACTCGGTACAACTTCTTCGGGATTTAGCCAGTCGATTCCGGCTGCTCCTTGTTGGAGGGAGTATTCTAGAGCGTCGGGGGGATAAAATCTACAATACCTGCCCAATTATTGGAAAAGACGGTAAGCTTCTTGGGACCTATGATAAGATTCATTTATTTCCACCATTTGTAGAAGACAAGTATCTAACACCAGGGGGTAAATTAAACACAATTAAAACAAGTTATGGGCAGTTTGGTGTGATGATTTGCTTTGATATACGATTTCCTGAGACTGCCCGTTCACTTGCTCTTCAAGGTGCACAAGTAATTTTTTGCCCTGCAGAATTCCCGGCAGAGCGAATCAATGTTTGGGCCACACTATTGCGGGCTCGAGCTATCGAAAACCAAGTATTTGTAGTTGGCTGCAATCGTGTTGGAAGTGATGGAAAAAACATCTTTGGCGGACGGAGTGCTATCATAGATCCTGAAGGGAAAACCCTAGCTCAGGCTGATGACAGTGCACAGTTAATTGATGCAGTAATCGACCTTGACGGGATAGCAGCGGTAAGAGAGCAGCTACCTTTTACGAAATATCGACGCAAGGATTTGTATAAAAGTTGAATTTGTGAAACTTCACCAAACCTTTAAACAGTATTCACATTTAGGTTTCTTAATATAAAATCTTAAAATCGGTGTTCAAAGAGTGTGGCGAAGAAAAAGCGAAAAAGTCATCCGCGAATTCATCACACAACATAGTCAAGCTGTTTTAGAGACCGTCAAGGCTCTTCACGAATATATTAGTGTCATCCGGAAGAAGAAACCAGAAAAGCGCTTGACAGATGAAGAAGAACGCCTAGCAGAACGTGTACTTGAATTAGAGCTCAAAGCAGACAAAATTGAAGCAAAGCTTCATGAAGAACTATACAAAGGCGCGTTTCTTCCTGTGACTAGCAGTGACCGTTATGATTTAGTCGCTACAATTGACAGTATTGCTGATCGATGCGAAATTGTGGTCCGCAAATTACGCATAGTGGGTGAACCTATTCCTCTAGATGTCAAGGAGAAATTAATTGATATGACTAAAATATGTGTGGACGCCACATCATTAATTGTGGAAAGTTTGGGGCTAATGAGTGAGGATTTTGATGCTTCAATAGAAAAAGCGAGACTTGTTTATTCTCTTCGTGAAAAAAACCGTGACATCGAATTTTCCTCTTATCAGCTTCTGGTTAAGCATGAATTGAAGAGTTCGTCCATGGTTCTCCTATATGATATTATCCAACTTCTCGGTCGAATTGGAGATCGTGCCAAACTATCAGCTGACGCTATCATCTCTATGGTGATAAAATACCGCTCTTAATAGCTGTGTAAATCTTCAAATCTTAAGTGATAATTCAATCCTTTTGGACAAGTTCATCTTTTCGC
This sequence comes from archaeon, assembly GCA_016550415.1. The sequence goes on from JABXGU010000313.1 coordinate 14,781, forward strand.
TTCAAGTACTTGGTCCGAAGTCGCTCGTAGGTGCTATCATCTACAAGCCCCGCTCTTCGTTTTTCCTCAAGTCTAGCTATAAGCTCTGCTGTGGCTAGCAGCTCTGATGCTGCTTCCTCCTCAGTCA
>JABXGU010000314.1 GCA_016550415.1 archaeon
ACTTTCTAAACTTGCAAGGTCATTATGCCGGAAACGTTTGACTTTCCCAAATGAGAGTCTGGCACCATCAACAATGCTAGCATGATCGTCGCGATCAAGAACAACTATATCATTACGATTAACCAAAGCACTAATTGCGCCTAAGTTAGTCTGCATCCCTGTAGAAAACACTAAAGCAGCATCTTTGCCCACCCACTCAGCCATTTCCGCTTCCAAACGCTCGTGTAATTCAAGATTGCCATTCAAAAACCGCGATCCCGTACAACTGGTGCCAAAACGCTCAATTGCCTGAATAGCTGCTTCGCGTACTTTAGGATGCGTGGGTAATCCCAGATAGTTGTTTGACCCACACATTATCAATCGCCGCCCTTGATAAGAAGCCTCAATACCTTCATTCTCGCTCAACGGCAAAAAATAGGGATAGCGCCCTGCAGCAATAGCATCTTTGGCTTCTGTATATGCAGCACATTTCCTAAAAATATCCATAATTATTTCCCCTTTCGGACTCGAGCTATTAATAAATCCATAATGGGATAAATTAACTTTCCAAACAAACCACTGAAGTTATAAAGCAGTTTGCTTTCTATACCCGGCAAAATCATATAGCGGTTGCGAATGATGCCTTGAACAACTGCATTTGCTACCTCAATCGCACTCATCGCCCCAGCACTGCTTCCCAGAGCTTTTGTTTCTAACGGCTTGAATTGATTTTCATAAATAAGTTGGGGTGTTTCAGTATCAGGAGGAAAGACAATTGAGACATCAATACCATAAGGTTTTACCTCGGCTCTTAACACATCCGAGAAACCCCGTAGTGCATACTTCGAAGCACCATATGCCGAATACCCAAAAACACCTAAAAGCCCGGCAAGGGAAGAAATATTCACAAAATGCCCAGAACCCCGTTCGATCATTCCAGGAAGCAAAGACTTGGTAACATTTACCGTGCCGAAATAATTCACATCCATCATCCAATGGAAGACTTTTAGATCAAGTTCCTGCACATATCCTGGGTGAGCTGCCCCGGCAGAATTAACAACTAAATCTGGTAGGCCAATTTCGTCATGTAAACGGAGCAATTCTCTATCCACTACTTCGTAATCAGTAACGTCGGCAATAATGATACCAAAGCGTTGGGATACATTTGCTCTGCAAGCTATCACCTTATCAATTGCAGTATTAAGTTTGCCTTCATTCCTTGCCAGCAACCAAATATGCGCTCCGCGCGCTGCTAATATTTGCGCAATAGCCAATCCAATTCCACTAGAACCACCTGTAATCAATGCTACTTTATCTTGTATTATTTTCATATTTCACACTCGATTGATAGCCCACTTCCAAAGGATAGATGCCTAATTCACTTTCTAATACACATTGAAGCGTAGTGTCTCAGAAGATTTTGCAAATATACCACAATGTAGCATTTATAGCTGCACAAACGGCCCAAGGTCTGCGAAGTTCGCCGCCAGGCGAATTTGGGCTTCAGCCCCTCTGCGCAGTTATGGTAGGCAGGGGCCTCTCGACCCCCACCCCCACTTCAGAACCCCGCGTGATGG
>JABXGU010000315.1 GCA_016550415.1 archaeon
ACCCGTTTTCTTATTATGAAGCTTTACTCCTGTTACAATCTCCTTTCCTGAGATTTCAATCAATATGGTGTCCCAAAGAATCTCAACATTGGGTATTTTCATCAATCTATCTGCATAGGTTTGATCCGCCCTTAATTTGTCTCGACGGTGCACAAGAAACACTTTCTTGGCTATATTCGAAAGAAAGAGAGTATCCATAGCTGCGGTATTTCCTCCACCTACTACAACAGCGGTTTTTCCTCGAAATAATGGTCCATCGCAAGTAGCACAATAGCTAACCCCACGACCCAAATATCCTGTTTCTCCGGGTATTCCTAGTTCCACATCTATTGATCCCATGGCTAGAATAATAGCTGGAGCACTGTATTCTTCTCCATCAACAGTGGTCAGGGTTTTTTCTGCACCCTTTAGCTTGAATTGTTCAACCGTTTTCATTTCAAGAATTTCTGCCCCAGCCTTAATGGTCTGTTCTCTCATTTTCGTGGCGAGTTCTCCACCACTAATGCCTTCAAAACCAGGGTAGTTCTCCACCAACCACGCATTCATCATTCGTCCGCCTGCAATCCCTGTCTCAAGTATTGTCACACGAAGTCCCATACGTGCACCATAAAGTCCGGCTGTAAGACCACCAGGACCGCCGCCAACAATTATCAAATCCCGTTTTTCAACCATTTTCTGGTCACCATATTTCATGCAACGTAGAATTGCTTAGTATTAGTAAATTTATTCTTCGCTGATAATGAAAAACTGTTAGAAGTCAAGGATTCATAAAACTAGAGTTCCTTGAGTTTTCCACGGGCAATGGCTTCTAGTCGTTCCACAGCTTCACGATATCCCCCAGCATATATAATGTCACCAGCTAGAAGTTTGAATCTGCCTGAGGGATCATAGACCCACCGGTCCTTTCGCTTAACTGCAAAAATTCGCACTCCATGATCACCCAATCGAAGCAGGCTTAACGTTTTGTCTGCTAAGATAGATTCAGGGGTTACGACTTCTCTGCTTACACGTTCATCTGCTTCTTGTAGGGCCAATTTCATAAGAGGATGCACTTCCACGCCGCGTAATACTATTTCTGCCATTTGTGCACCTGCATCAGCAAGGTTTTCTGCTGCAACGCCAAGCCGTATTAATCCAAGACGACGTTTTTCTTCTCCCCTAGGAAGTTTCATCTGCAGAACTTCTAGTTCAAATTCTGTATGGAATTCGTCAAATGATTCCTCTAGTTCGAAAATGTCCTCCGCTATATCCTCATTATTGGTGAGAAGTGCAGTGTACGCTAGGTTGATGAGAAGTTCGGAGGTATCCTTCATCTGGATGAGCATGTCAAGGATACGCTCCTCTCTAGCCTTCTTTCTTAATGGTCTTCTAAGTAATCTCCTTAAGCTCACCAGCAGCCAGCCTCTGTAATTTTTTAATACTTTCACTTGCTCCCCGTGCAATGACGCGGTCACTCTTTTTGAGTTTCCACGAATCTGGAGGATGAATTGTCCATAATCTTTTTCGTTGGATTGCTATGACATCGCAGCCAATCTCTTCTTCAAGATTGATTTCAGCAAGTGTTTTGTCAATTAGCATGGATTTTTCAAGAATGGTAGCTCGACCAACTATCTCTTCTGCTTGGCTGATTGCCATCCAAAGGATGCCAGGAATGCCCACATCACTTGTAACGAGTTTTGCGATGTCAGCTGCAGCATCACTTATCTTATTGGCTGATGACGCAGCTTTCATAATGCCTGCTAATTGTTCAGCATCATCCTTGTCTCTGACAGCAAGTGAGCTGTTCATCAAAAGTAAGTAGCTCAGATAGTCCACTCGCTTTTCCATATCCATAACTTCTTCTGCTAATTCTCTGTCGTTGAACATCACTGCTGAGTAAGCGAGGTCAATCATTAGTTCGCTTAAATCCTTCATTTCTACTAATAGACTTCGAACTGGTATGGGTTGATATTCAATTTCTTGAAGATCCTCTTGCATGTAGTCTCAAGGTCTCCTTGTGTTACAAAAACGGAATATACTAATAAGATACTCTATTTTGGAGAATCCTTACTTTTCAGTTTTTCTAGTGTAACAATTTCGCTAGACAAGCTTAAGAACTGTAACAAGAATCACCCAGATTATTGGAAACAAAGTGGGGTTCATTTGTTGATTGGGCGAATCAAAGACAAATTCAAGAAAGTATTTGCACCCATCGCTCGAGTCTTTGCCAGCTCCAAAGTGCCACCGAATTTTATCACACTTTTAGGTCCAATCGTGGCAGGAGTGGCCGCTTTTATGTATTTTCAGGGGGAACTACTGTTTGCTGTGCTTCTGCTCCTATTGTCCGGATTTGTAGATGCCCTTGATGGTGCTGTTGCCCGTGTTCAAGGAAAAGTTACACCCTTTGGTGGCGTCTTCGATAGTATTTGTGACCGGTATAGTGACGCTATTGTTATTTTTGGTGTTATCCTTGGTGGCTGGTGCTCACCATTCTGGGGGATTCTAGCGCTGATAGGGAGCCTACTCGTCAGTTATTCTCGTGCGCGTGCAGAAGCGGCTGGGGTCTCACAACTGGGAGTTGGAATCGCTGAACGTCCTGAACGCCTCATAATTCTGATGGTGATGACAATATTCCAATACTTGACTTCATTGGGTTTTATCCCTGCACCTTTATCCTTCTTTGAAATAACACTTTGGCTGGAATATGGCATCATCCTAATTGCTGTTCTTGCTCACATTACTGTTGTTCAAAGAACAGTATCAGCTTACAGGGCTTTAGCTAGATTGACGATGGAGCCAAAGTAGCTGTTAGTATCTGCAAATATTGCTTAGCATCAATTAGTGCTTCGTGACCCAAATTGGTTATGGAGTAATACTTGCGAGTAGGTCGTTTTCCCTCGCGTCTTTCTGCGCTCAACTCAACCAGTCCTTCCCGTTGCAGTTTGTAAAGTAGTACATATGCTGTAACTGCCGCAATCTTTACTCCAAACCGGTCTCGGATAGCGCCACGCAATTCATAGGCAAAATAGTCCCGCTCCACAAGTAATGTCAATACATAGAGCCAGAGATTTTCCTTCGTAGTCCTTGTTATCAATCGACGCATGGCTTTCGTTTTGTGCTGAGAGAATTTTTCAATGACTTTATCAAGGCTAGACGGTGTTGACATGGTTTACACGCCCTTCATTGTACCTAAAATTTTAGCTGGCGAGCCAACTCAAGGAGTACTAGGGTTACAACCTGACTCCCCAAATAGCTTTGTTCTCCGATGCTGACTCTTTGAATATCATATTTTGATAATTGCTCTTCATGTTCTGGGGGGAGTCCTTGATCGTCACCTACAATGAATGCTATAGGTTTTGTTAGGTTCATATGTATTTTTTCAAATGGACTCCCTTTCTCCACAAGATAGTATATTTGATTGGCAGTCTTTGCTGTTTCCTGAAGAGTTTCTCCAAAGCTTTTTCTAGCCAATGAAAATTGCGGCCAAATCTCATATTCTTCTGGGTCTTCAGTTCGATATTGGCGAATTAATCCTTTCAAGATGAGAGCACATGCTAACTCGCTCTCTGGGACGTTTTCTGTCGTTGCTGATGAAACGCTAAGGCGTAGTGGAGGATTTGGTGGTCCACCAAGAATGGCAAGGAAGCGCAAATACTGATTCAATTGTGGGACTGTGTGAAAGGTGGCAGCCAGAATTCGGCAGACGACATCTAATCGGCCACTCGTTCCTGGCACATCACGAATGAGGAAGTCGTCTGTTGTATGGCATCGTGGTGCATCAAGTATGATTGTTAACTGCATGATGTTGGAGCCACCATCACTAGAGAGTACTCTAAATGTACTCTTCTAAAATCATTGCACCAACTCGTGTTCTTATCTGGTTTTTCGTTCGCTTCTGGATCGAATCGATACAATACCGCGGTGGACTGCACAAGATATACAATACCATTTCGTGACACTTCGTCGTGGCAGGTAGGTACCTGAATGACGGAGTTCGCGAGCCATCTGGGGATCTACGAATGATGCTTGGCTAGTACGTTTCTTTGCTTTATCACGTGGCACCATTTTGCCGCATTGGGAACATTGTATTTTAGATTCACGGCCAGTCGATCCTTTTCGGCGACCTCGGCTCTTTCGTTTTGATGGCAAAATTCTATCATCTCGTTATTATACGGTCACCATCATTAACCGTTGTAATCGGTTAAATCCGCTGTAACCTCGGAGGAGCATACAGTCATGGCTACAAAAGCTTTGCGCCATCTAGTAGTCGCTACTCTTGAATTGAATTCTGTAGCAGACTATTCAATGGTCCTTCCTGATTCAGCAAGTGGATGTCCTAGGCATTCAAGTCGAAATGCCTTGTACCAGCCAAATGGTGTCTGGTGCACCAAAAATCCACGGTTACGCAGTTCCTCGGTAAGAGCTTGAAGCATAGTTACAGCAAATTTTGGTTTCGCTAATTTCCTGGCAAAAATGTGCGCGTGTGGGTACAAAACAATTTGCTTAACCTTAACTCGCTCTGCTACCAATTGCAACT
>JABXGU010000316.1 GCA_016550415.1 archaeon
ATAGCAAGAAGAAGAACTGGGACGCGGGGTGCGTCCTTAATTGCCGCCTCTTTTACCATGACTCCACCAATCATTTTCCCACAAACTGGGCAGGGATGCTCACGCAATATTCGTCTAGACATGAGAGAACCTCAACCTAACATTTCATTGACATTACAGCTATCTTATCAATTCTTTGATGGAAGCTGTCAGAGACATTTTCGAATTAAAAAATCGCAATTCCTAAAAAAAGCGAGAGTCCCGTTACTGTTTAGTCCTTGGATGACGAAGTAAGCGCTCCACTTGACGAAGGTCATTAGGCGTGTTGATGTTTACAAAGGTATGAAGCCTCTTATCAAAGGATTTCATCGCATTCGTCGACAAATAGATGACACGCCCAATCCGGCTTATAAGACAACGCATTTGAGGCTGATTCTCAGCAAGGCATTGCTCAGCAACTTGTTTCGCTACATCAGTACGGAATACTGAGTGGAGAGGTTCAATCCAACCATTAGGCCAGCGGGGAACAGCAGCATTATGTTGTTCCACCATACTCCACATAATATCAAAAAACATGGGATGAATAAGGGGAGAATCACAAGGCAGAATTTGCGTGTATACACATCGAGCATGCGTGAAAGCTGTTAAGGCACCGACCAAGGGACAACGCTGCTCCTGCATAACATCGACTAGAATCTGTTTTTCTGGATAGTATTCAGCAAGCGCAGCTCGATCCTCTTGATTATGAGCTACTAGAAAAATCTCATCAGCATATGACTCACAGACATCCACCATGTGAAGAATCAATGGTCTATCCACAACATTGACGAGCGCCTTGGATTGCCGGAACCTGTTACCCTTTCCACCAGCAAGTATGGCAACACTAACAGGAAACAACTTAACTCCACTCGTCAACCTATCATCTTTGCATTTACTGGCGTCTGAACGATGCGGGTAATCTTAAAGTTAATGTCTCGACCATTAATAGTGGAGAGGTGGACCTTTGCCTTAGAGACAAACCTATCTTCGTCTTGATTATATATCTTAAAATCAGTATACAGAAAGGAGGGTCTCCCCTCCAGCCGCATGTAAGATATCACTTAACTGGATATAAGGGGACAAAATGAGGGCATATAGAGCTTTAAAGGTAAAAAAAGACCATATTTCCAATTTGTTTCAGAAATGATTTGAGAAGTAAGGATATTTCAGAGAATAGGATGATATTATTCCACTAAAAAGAGATTTTTATTAGATGTAGGTAGATTTTTTAGCTGTTTTGATACTATTTCTGGCTAATAAATCTCTAGTCTAATAGAGGTAGGTATTTTGTCAATTGGCGGTTATTCCATACTGACTTCTGACCAATTACCATCCGATTCACGAAATAAAAAATTAACAACCCGAAAAGCCAGGATTCTCCATGAATTACATAGTAATCCCCAATTGACAAAGTCCCAACTTGCGAAAAGACTGAAAACCTCGTCGCGTGTAATCAGTAAGGAATTCGCTGAGTTGCAGCGAGATTTCTCCTTGCAGATACTTAGTGTTGTAGACCCTCACAGATTCAGACTTGTTCATCAAATCATTCATTTTCGCACAAAATCTCTTAAACACACTGAACAACTTCAAGTCTTCCTCAAGAATCAAACATATTTCCTTCATAATTTGAGTATTGATCAAGATTGTCGGCGTGGTCTCATTGTTTACCGATATCCAGACCAGCGGGATGGACATCGCTTATTTGAAAATCGTGTTCGTTGGTTGAATGATGAGTTTTTTGAATCATATTATGTTTCCCAAATGAATGGGTTTCACTATTATTTTTCACTTATTAGCTATGATCCAGCAGCTAGGGTTTGTTCATTGGAAGCTGATGTCGTTGCTGCTATGCTTCAATCTGTTAAGAGACATTTTAAAACGATTCCAGCACCGAAGGGTATGTTATTCGGTCAGCCAATGTGGTTCGATAAAGCAGATTTCTTATTGGCTCATCTGTTAAATGGGATAGGAGTTGCAGCCAGCATTGAATTCAAATGTAGTTTGCTAAAACACTTTGGAATTGATATGTCAAAGAAGACAATATGGAAGCGCATACAAAGGCTTCAGCAGACCAATGCTGCATTACCCATTGTTTATGTGAGGATCCCAGGATTAGATGAATATGTAAGATTGATGATTCATTGCACAGTGGATTCCCGTGAAATAGTCAGGGTTTTTCCATCAGTCCTTCCTTATGTTATAATATTGACAACAAGCCTTGGATGCGAATTGTCCTTTCAACGTCCAATGCGATACACTGCTGTTATGGGAAGGTTGATTAGAGCTATACATCGTGAAGAGGGTGTTAGGGATATTAAGCTTCTTAGATTCCAATCGCGTTTGACACCTCCTCTTCAGTTGGATATTGTTAACCTGTGGGATGATGAACGCCAGAGTTGGATTTTAGGAGAAGGTGACATTTAATGCTGGAGGAGGATACTGCTTCACTGAATAAACAAATTCAGTCAATTCTTGCCCGTTCGACACCTGAGGAGGAACGAGCAAATCTTGAGCATATCCTCTCTAATGTGATGCTTTTCATCAATCAGGCGCGTGGTGAAAAACAGGCAGGATACGAAGATATCTATCCATCAATTCCATTATTCGCTCATTATCTATTATTAAGGGAAGCAAGTGATGCAGCAGAGGCGTTTCAAAGGCGTCTAGATATTATTGATCGGTACAAAATTGCTGATGCTCAACGCATCATTAACATTATTGTTTCAGCTCGACTCGCACCCACAAAGGAAAAAATAACTCTTCGAAGGATTCAGCTTCTTCTTGAGTTGCATCGTAACCCTCATTTACACCAGTATCAACTTGCTGAAAGTGTTTCAGCCTCACAGCGGATTGTCAGTAAGGAATTGAATATTCTTCGACGAGATTTTGCCTTCAGAATATTGAATCATATAGATCCGCATAGATTCAAACTTGCACAGCAAATGGTTGTTTTTCGCACGAAGTCACTTGAAGCATCTGAACAGCTTGAACAATATTATCAGAGGAACAGACCAACCTTTCTCCATACTTGGTCATTTGACCAAGACTATCGACATGGATATCTTACTTATTATGTGCCAGATCAACCACGAGGACATCGTGTATTTGAAGAGCGTATCCGTCAAATTGGAGATAATTTCTTTGAAGAATACTATCTTCTTCGTTTAACGGGTATTCAAGTGAATATATCCTTTGATGGTTATGATCCCAAAGCAAATACTTGGAAGTTGAACATTAATTCCGTATCAGAGGACATACTCCACTTTATCCAGAAGCAGTGCGAATGTAAACCTCAACAGGTAAGGGGAATGTATGCTAATCCAATACACTTTGACCAGGTTGATTATCTTCTTGGACAGACTTCATTTGCAGCAACTGGTACGAGGAGTTATGAGTTTAAGCGAGGAGTCTTAAGACAGTTTGGCTTTGAATTATCAAATAAGGCTATTTGGAAACGGGAAAAGAGACTCCAAAAAGTTGGAGTGTTTTTACCAGCTGTTTATTTTGAGATACCTGAATTTGAAGAACTTGTGATGTTAGTAATTGAATGTTCCACGAAGGCACGAGAAGTTGTTAAGCAGATTATATCTGTTCTCCCGTATAGTTTTACTTATCCAATAGATATGGGATTAGTGGTTTTCTTTCAACGCCCATCATTCTGTTCTGCCATCACGGGACAGCTAGTAAGTACAATTAATACTCAACCTGAAATCTCAAATGTAGACGTGCTTCGACTTGAGGCAACGATTGGTTCCAGTATGGTCCTTAATGCAGCTGACCGATGGGACGCAAGTCGCCAGCGTTGGATACTGCAAGAGGGAGACATATAAAATTCTAAGTTTCCAACTTGCACATGCAAGCTTGATAGAATGGAAGTCTATTTTTGAGTCTTCTGTATGTATTGGAGGAAGTGATTGGCAAGCCGATCAGCAATGTCAAATTGTGTAACTTGCTGTAACCCCTGCCATCCACTACTGCTGTTTAATTCTGTTACAACA
>JABXGU010000317.1 GCA_016550415.1 archaeon
AGATTGAAGCCTAGATGATCCTGTGGTGTGCCAAGAGCTAAGCAGAGTAGTTCGGGATAATAGAATACTGGGAGAGTTTCTTTATCTGGCGTATAGCGTAGTGCCATTCGTTGGAGAAGATCGAAGGCTAGTGTACAGGCTGGGCAGATAACTATGATTGCCTGTGCTCCTGCTTCTTTCATATGCGATAGTTTGTTACCGAGCATATTGAGAGATAGGTCACGGTCAGCTTGGCGAGTTCCGTAACCGCAACAGTCCATTTCGTCTTGGTAACGAATTGGAGTAATTCCTATGGCACGAACTAGCTGATCTAGCAATACCGGTCGCTGGGCATCATTAACTTCAAGTAAATGACTTGGCCTGAGAATGTGACAACCAACATGGAGTGCAGCATCAAAGTCTGCTAGGGGGTTAATAACTGCCTCAGCAATTGCATCGGGACCAATATCCTCATAGAGTAATTGGATGAAATGTTTGACTTGGGTTGTGCCCTTATACTCATGTCCAATTTTTCCCAATATCTTGTTAATCTTACCCAGGAGTTCATTATCCGATTTTAGACGAACTGCTGCTCCTTTGAGGGTCTCAAAACAACCATGGCACGGTGTCAGAATTGGGAGTTCCTTGGATTCAGCTATAGCTAGGTTACGAGCGGCTATAGCAAGGGCAGCCTCATCATCAAGGTGAGGAAGAGTAAGTGGATTCGGGCAACATGTAAAACCGTCAAGTTCCTGTGAGGGAATATCGAAGTGGCGAAGTGTTTCTCGAATGGCAAGTTCCATGTATGGCAACCTGTTGGGAATCACACAACCCATGTAAAGCGCCCAGTCAGAATTTGTCATTCGGCTTCGTCACCTTCAGTGGCTGCAGCAGCTTCAGCTTCACGCCGTTTTCTTATTTGTTTGAGTCGATTCTGCAGTTCAGTTGCCTTGGCAATGGCTTGGAGTTCACGACCATTACGATTAGTAACTGGAACAGGAGGCAACCCCAATTGTTCACGACGCTTATTCACAGACTCACTTGGCGGAAGCGCCCAACCGGTTGAAATAATGTTCTCAACTTCTGATACAGTGTCTTCGGGAGCACATCCAAGGTCACAGGCAATGTTTTGTAAATCTTGTATTAATTCTGAGACCGGTACTTTTTGTGGGCAATGTTCGGAGCATGCATGACAGCTTGTGCACAACCACAACATTGGCTCTTCAAGCAAAGTGCGAGCCTGACCCTCCAAAGTTTTTCGTACAAACCGGCGTGGATGATAAAATTCGCCACCCGTTATGCGGGCAACAGGACATGCGGCGACACAAGTTCCACATTGAAAACACGAAATTACGTCCTTGACACACTCGGTGAGTTTCTGTGTAATCTCCTGCAGTCGCTTTTCGATACTCATTGGGTCACCTCACGAGTTTTAGCTTTTGGCTTGGGACGCACTTGTTTAGAGAGCTTAGTCAATCGACTTTCAAGCTCTGGACGCACACGCTCATTCTCCGCAATAATCGCTTCCCGCCCAATGGATTGAAGGTCAGCAGTCATTTCGCTAATAATCGCTGCCCATTTATCACCTTCAGCAGCAGAAACCCATTCAAGTCGGAATCGACGAGAGTCAATACCAATCCTCTCTAACATCGCTGAGATACGCCTGGCACGCTTCTCTGTCCACACATTCCCTGAAATATAGTGACAGTCACTTCCTGTCTCCGTAAGCCGACACCCTGACAAGAGCACCATACCAGCACCACGACGAAACGCCTCCAACACGAACTTCACCGAAACCCTACCCGAACACATCACCCGAATCCCACGCACCGTCGTCGGATAATCATAACGGCTAATTCCAGCAAGATCAGCCCCCGCATAGCTACACCAATTACACTCAAAAGCCAGAATCTTATCCTCAGGATTGTCCCTAAGAATAGCACTAATCTGATCCATAATCTGCTCATCAGTAAAATGATACTGAGTAATTGCACCAGCAGGACACTCAGCAACACACGTTCCGCAGCCATGACATTTCGCGGGTGTTACCTGAGCAGCTTTATTGGGTTCAACAGTGATTGCGCCGTATGCGCAGCGGGCGGCACAGATGCCACATTTTGTTGTGACATTGCGGCAAAGATCAGGGTTAACCTTGGCGACGATTGGTTCAATTTCCCATTCTTTTTGGGTGATAATACGGAGTGCTCTAGATGCTGCGGCACTGCCTTGAGCGACACTGGCAGGGATATCCTTTGGTCCTTGGGCTGAGCCACAGAAGAATACGCCTTCAGTGGCTGCGTCGACGGGTTTGAGTTTTGGGTGGGCTTCCATGAAGAAGCCGGAAGGACCAATGGGCACATTCAGTGTGCGTGCAAGTTCCTCTGTTCCACTACTTGGTATTGCAGCGGTGCTTAAAATAACCATGTCGTACTCTCGTTGGGTGGGACGTCCAGTTGCCATGTCTTCAGCATGAATTATTAGGTTCTGGGTGGCTGGATCTTCGGTGATATGAGCTGGTCGCCCCTGCTGGAAACGGATGCCAGCATGCCTTGCGCGCCGGTAAAATTCTTCATAATCCTTGAAGTTAGTACGGATGTCCATGTAATATATTGTGATTTCAGCATCAGGGTACTTCTCGTGGAGGAGGAGGGCATTTTTAATTGTGTACATGCAGCAGAAGCCAGAGCAATAGATGTTGGCCCGTTCATCACGACTGCCCACACACTGAATGAAAGCAAAACGATGAGGCTTACTCTTATCTGAAGGACGAATAACTTTGCCCTCAGTTGGTCCTGCTGCATTAATGATGCGTTCAAGCTCAATGGCAGTAATCACATTGGGATAAACACCATAACCATATTCAGTTATTGGCGTAGGATCATAGGGCTCATAACCAGTAGCAACAATAATTACACCAACATCAATCTCATGAATCTTCTCAGTGTCATCAGGCAGAATAGCCTCCTGCCCCGCCTTATTACATGCCTCCACACACATCATACAAGCATTAGGACTCAAACCCAAACAATGGTCAGGATCAATAACATACGCTGCAGGAACCGCCTGGGGATACGGAATATAAATGGCATGACGCCAACCAAGATTAGCATCAAAACTATTCGGCACCAACACCGGGCAAACCTCTTGACAATCACCACAACTATTACACTTATCCACATCCACAAAACGAGGACGCTGAGTCACACTCACCCTGAAATTCCCCACAAACCCATCAACCTTCGAAACCTCAGCACAAGTCAACAATTCAATATTTGGATGACGAGAAGCCTCAGCCATCTTAGGACCCAAAATACAAATACTACAGTCCAAAGTTGGGAAGCATTTATCGAGTAGTGCCATGATGCCGCCGATTGTTGGGGATCGTTCGACGAGGTATACTTTGTAGCCTGCGTCTGCAATGTCAAGGGCTGCGTGGATGCCGGATACGCCTGCGCCAATTACGAGGGCTTTGGGTGTGACGTCTACTTTGAGGACCTCGAGTGGTTGTAGGTGGTGTGCTTTTGCGACTGCGCTGGCGATGAGGTCGTCGGCTTTTATTTGGCAGCCTTGGGGGTCGCTGGCGTGGCACCAGGTTCCTTGGTCTCGGATGTTTGCCATTTCGAAGAGGAATCTGTTTAGTCCTCCGTCTTCGACGCAGCGGCGGAAGGTGGGTTCGTGCATTCTTGGTGTGCAGGAGGCTACGACGACTCGGTCGAGTTTGTGTTCTTTGATGGCGTTTCTTATTTCGTCTTGTCCGGGGTCTGCGCAGGTGTATTTGTTGACCATTGTGACTACTACGCCATCTAGATGTTCTGCTTTATCTGCTAGTTTGTGACAATCAATGACTCCTGCTATGTTTCGTCCGCATTCACATACGAATACGCCGATGCGGGGCTTCTCTGTTTTCCTTTTAGTGCTCTTTGAAATTGGTCACACCACCGCTGGCTCTTTAAGACGGCTCTTTTGTCTAAATATCTTTTCAACTTCCAGTTAGCTAGTTTTTGGTTATTCAGGCATTTGCTGTAATTTTGTAAATGGGTACAGTTATGTTTTCTTTTTAGTATTGTTTAATTTACATAATTCAGGATATTGTGATACAAGCCAAAAATGGGAGTATAAAATGGCAATTAGAAGAGGGAACCAGTTAGGTCATGTCTTTTATGGCGGCGTTGAGGCTTTCTTCGAAGACATCTACGGCTCTATCTG
>JABXGU010000318.1 GCA_016550415.1 archaeon
AGACAAAGCAATTTGAGCTCATTGATGAGATTGGATTTCCAAAAGGCGTTTTAAACTTGGTCCATGGGGGTCCAGAGGTTGTGAATACCCTAATTGAAAGCCCAGATACGATAGGAATGTCGTTTGTGGGATCAACCAAGATTGGTCGACTTCTATACAAGAAATGCGGGGAACATGGAAAACGCGCACAAGTTCAGGCAGGAGCCAAGAATTTTCTGACAGTGATGCCAGATGCGGATATTGAAAGAACGGTTCCCAACCTCATGGGATCCTTTTTCGGGAACTCCGGCCAACGATGTCTTAGTGGTGCAGTATTACTCGCAGTAGGAGAAGTTTATGAACCCCTCAAAGAGGCTATTCTTGAAGCGACCAAACGCCTAGTAGTTGGCAATGGACTGAATGAAGGAGTTCAAATGGGCCCTGTGGCCACTGAAGCAGCATTGGAACGCGTCAAAAAATACATTGACATTGGAATCAAAGAAGGAGCGAAACTTATACTTGATGGACGAAAAGTCAAGATGCCCGAATATCCACAGGGCTTTTTCATCGGACCTTCAATATTTGATCAAGTCAAACCAGATATGACAATTGCAAAGGAAGAAATCTTTGGACCCGTTATGTCAATTATTCATGTCAAGGATCTTGATGAGGCCATCGACATCATCCATCAGAACCCTCACGGAAATGCCTCCTCGATCTTCACGTCAAGTGGCAAGTCAGCTCGAGAGTATCAATACCGGGTGCGAGCAGGCAATATTGGCATCAATATTGGTGTCGTAGCACCAATTGCCTCATTTCCATTTTCAGGGATGAAAGATTCCTTCTTCGGTGATCTACACGGACAAGGCCGAGATGCCGTAAACTTCTTCACAGAAAATAAAGTCGTCATAATCCGATGGTTCTAACCAAGAAGAATGTGAGGGAGCCTTATGGAATTGGGGACAACCAGCGCGATTCTCACCTTTGCCATTGAATTAACTGAAAGATCCAAGACCTATTATCATCAGGCTCAAGAAGTAACTAATGATTCAAAATTTCATGAACTCCTCCAATCAATGTTAACGCGGCAATCAAAACTAGTCAAACGCCTACAAAGGTTTCGACGCGAATTGGTCACCGAAATGATTCTTGAGCCAATTCACGGATTCATTCGTGAAGACTTTGATATTGAGCTTCAGATCGTAACTAATCAGCCAACCACTGAGATAGCTTCATCACTATTAGCGAACGAAAGAAACTTGAAGCGCTATTTTCAGGCGGCCGTGGAGAAACTAGCTTTTCTCCCAGAATTATGCAACCAATTTCAACTACTCAATGAATATATAGAAGACAATATTGAAGCCCTTCTTGCATTTACATAATTGTAGGAATCAGAAAAAAAAGAAGAAGCGCGCGGGCCAACCCGCGCTAGACTTCATAAGGAGTAGTGAGTTCATCGTTTTTTACGTCGAACCAATAGAATAACACCCATACAAAGAAGAAGCCCCAAAGACACTGCGGCGATGGGGAAACCGGGTATCCCAGCTGGTCTAATGTAAATATAGATAGTTATAGAAGCTGAGTTTCCGGAGGGGTCAAACGCTGTGACATCAATGGAATAGTTCGCTGAGTCGAGCGTGATTAAATTGGTAATGCTAATGCTCGTGGTAGAAGCCGTGGTGAAGTTGAAGTGGGTGGTATCAGAGATTGTCCAATGATCGATGCCGTCGAGGTCCGTGGCTTCGATTATTACACCAGTAACTGGTAAGCCGAAATCAAATTCCCAATAGTCCTGTTGGTCTGTGGGAATTTCAGGGTCAATCGTATCTTCCACTATGACTGCGAAGTTTGCGCTTTGAACGTGTCCCAAGGTGTCATTGACCGAAACTTGGATTCCGTAGACACCTACTGCGAGAGCAATAGTGTTCGTGATAAGACCTGAGGTATCGATGGCAAAAGTCGTGGTATCGTTGATCCACCAGGTGTCAAGTCCGGAGCGATCCGTGGCGTCTAAATTATAGCTCAGATCCTGTCCCAATTCAAGGGTTTGGTCTGTTGGTGTTTGCACCCAAGCGGGTGGTGCTGCCGCTTCGATGGTGATTGTGATATTGGCGTTGATGCGATTATCGAGTGTGTCATTCGCCCAGACTTGCAGCCGATAGATGTTCACAGCTAAGGGTGTGCTATTGCTGATTAAGCCTGTTCCGTCGATCGCGAAAGTCGATGTGTCATTCAACCAGTATTCATCAATGCCAGTGAAAGCCGAAGCCGTGGTATCATAGCTAAAAGCCGGCCCGAACTCTTGAATTCGGTTACTTGGTTCAGTAACCCACCAAATATCGGGATCCGGCAGACGAAGCAACCAGAAATCCTCAAGACCACCGCCATAACTTGCGGTTTCACCTGCAACAATAAATCCGCCACCAGTTACCTCATGTATTAGTAGACCATAGTCTTGTTGTGAACCACCGTAGGTATGGTACCAATAGAGATTACCAGAAACATCTGTTCGGACAACCCAAAGATCTCTTTCAGGGGCGCCATAACTAGTAGACCATCCAGCTAAGACAAATTCGCCATTACTCAGCTCATCGATACCAAAAAGTACGTCTTGAAGTGTGCCACCGTAGGTCTGATTCCAGAGGTGATTGCCTGCTGCATCTGTTCGTACAAACAAGGTATCACCATATGGATCAAAACTGCGTGTAATTGCTGCGAAGGCATAGCCCCCACCGCTGACCTCGATAATAGAAGTAGAAATCTCATTGCCAGACCATCCATAGGTTTGATTCCATTGATGGTTCCCAGAAGCATCTGTATGGACGAGCCAGACATCTTGTCCTCCTGCACCAAAGCTTCTCGTTGTGCATTGTAGGGTGAATCCCCCACCACTAGCTTCAACCATGTAATCAGCCCAGTCTGTTTGTGGGCCACCGTAGGTTTGATTCCAGAGCTCATTTCCTGAGGCATCTGTCCGAATCAACCACGCATCCTGGTTTCCTGGGCTGAATCTATCTGTTCCCGAAGGAATCGCGAAGCCACCAGCGCTTGCTTCAACTATAGCGTAGACTAAATCATCATCACCGGGTCCACCAAAAGTAGTGTTCCAGAGATGATTCCCAGCAGCATCAACGCGAACCAGCCAGATATCATCACCACCGGCACCATAGCTTGCCGTGACTCCGATTAGAGCGAAGCCACCTGTGCTCACCTCTATAAGGTTACGAGCTGCGTCCCAGCCTGTTCCTCCGTAGGTTTGGTTCCAGAGCTCATTTCCATTAGCATCGGTGCGGATCAACCAGAAATCTCTAAGATTAATCGCGCCCGTATCCTTGGTTCCAAGTATCGCGTAGCCGCCAGCACCGACTTCAATTATTAGGGGACTTTCTTCCCGATTTGGTCCGCCAAACGTTTTGGTCCAGAGGGGATCGAGGACCCCGGGAAGTGGGGGTGAGTTGATAGACGGATTGTGAATTGGTGTTGTTTCTGAGTTTACTGAGAGTCTATTCGATGGTATTTGCGAGTAAACAATGAATTGACTCGCAAAGAGAACGATGAAGAGGATTAGAAGAGAGAGTTGATTTTTCTTCATTTTAGAGTCCATCCCTTAAGCTCCCAAGGGAGTATGGTCCATTATATCCCATGTATATTATATATTCATAGGATTGAAAGAAACGCT
>JABXGU010000319.1 GCA_016550415.1 archaeon
TCTGGAAAAACGAGCTCCCAATCTAATCTCGACTCCATTGTTGTTACACCACAAGCAAACTTCATTATCGCTCTTATAAGTTAACCTAAATCTATCTTTTGAGTGAAAATTTCTGGAGAAATTCTCTTCTGGAGATCTCTTTGAAAAAAGTTCATGAAAGTTTTCAGGCAAATTCCATGCGGAGGATTCTTAGTGCCAACGATTCTTGTAGAAATCGTCAATGTATGTTTTTTATGGGGGAGGTCAAACTTCACCTGTTGCAAATGTATAAACTCGACTTGTCGCTATACCATTGGAATCTTCACTTTGCACACGGCAGTAATACTCTGTTCCCGGTAATAAATCTGTTAAGGTTATGCTGTGGTCCGTCACAGATGTGGCATTTTCTACAACGGTTCCTAGAACGTGGTCAATATCCCAATAGTCAAAATCGTTCGCAGAATCGTATTTTCGGGATGCGTTGAACAGCGGTGATGTGCTGTACTCAACTTTGCTTGTTGCTGATAAGCTGGTTGTCCAAGTCATGATGCAAGTGTAGGGGGTAGTCGAGAAGTTTGTGTTCATTAGTGAGAAGACGGGGAAAAGGTCTATTGCATCGAGATAGGGTTGTATATTCTCACCGACTTCAGACGCTCCTGGACCACCATATTTCCAAATAATCCATCCATCTGCTCCTTCTTGACGGAGAACATCGACCTCTGCTTTAAACTGGTCAGGAGTTTTAACAACTGGATATTGATTCGCAATGAAAATAACGATAGGAATCTTTCCTTCAGGGCCTCCAACCCCGACCTGAATGCTGCTTCGAGTGTCAGGTCTGAACATTGTCTCTAGTTCCGCTGGGTATGTATATACCATTGGAGCGACCCAATCCAAATAGCCCTTCATCACCCAATCCATCCAGTCTTGCCCCAGCAATTTGACAACGTGGGCTGACCCTTCAGATGCTACTATTCTCCAAGGAGCTGCCGAAATTTTCAAATCCGGTTTTATGGCTTTCATCCAATCAATCATGTCTTCCACCAACTGAGTTATTGGAACTATTCGCCACTCTAAGAACTTTCTATAACGTGGTTGGTCAGGTGCGAAGTCGCCAGGCCAAGTGGTTATGACTTCTCCTAACCATTGTTCCAAAGCAATCTTCGCTTCGCCGCCATAAGGCATATCAGGGGTAGCCCCCTGCATTTCCCATCTAATGTAATCAAACATGAACCCGTCTATTTCAGGCCACTTAGTCACCAGTTCCTCTACAATGGCTTTTAGGTAATTTCTAGCCTCCTGCTTTAAGGGGTTAAGCCAATTAATCCAATTACCTAGATGGTCAACACATCCCCATTGCACATTTGGAGTTTGATAAAGAACATCCATAGCAATATAAACCTCTATACCGAGAGAATGTAACGCTTGTACAGCCTGACCAATGAAGTCCAAACCAGCACTCGGTAATACATCACTTGGATAAACTGCAACTGTGGGTGTCATTCCCTCAATTACCATTAGATTAATATCATGATTCTGAAGAGCTTGCGCTATCAAATTCCAATCGTTTGATGCTCTTAACGAACTCATATGCAGGAAGACAGCACGTATTTCACTCTCGTAGGCCGCTTCATGATCCAGAACAACTGGACTTATTGTTCCTGAACTTGGAATAGTATAGTACA
>JABXGU010000320.1 GCA_016550415.1 archaeon
AGGAGTCTGAATCTTGGCGTCTGATATCGACGATGTTGATGAGACAACTGCTCAAGATGAAGAACCAAGTACAGAAAGTATGTCACCAACTCCTAAGAAGGGTAATATCGCCCAAGGATTGTACGTGTGGGGCTATGTCTTCACCGGAATTCGTCGGCACAAGCGGCGGTCACTAAGCCTGTTAATTGGCATAATGATTGGCGTAGCGTTAGTTACATCCGTTTTTGTCTGGACAGATACGGGAGCTCGTGTCGCAATTGATGACTATTTCGCAGATACACCTTTCCACTATTACTGCGTCCAAAGCTCCAACTATCCCTATGATGATCCCAATGCCATCTATCCGGTCCGAGATTTTGTTAATAATCAAGTAACTACACGATCATCGCATATCGTGTACGGATCAGTAGGCCTATTTGAGGCCCGTGATTTTCGTCCCGATGTGCAATATAGGCCATGGCCGTACATGCGGGGAATCAAAGACGCTCAAGCTATCTTTACTGATAATGATTTTCTAGCCCGGGCTGAACGCTCCTTCGATATTATTGCGGGATCGTTTCGTGTTGGTCCAGGGCAAGTTCTTCTAAGTCGTCGGGTCGTTGAAGATCTGTACACTGTTCTGGGGCTTGAAGTAACCGTTGGGACGACACTCGATATTTCCGTTGCTCGAACTTATTATGGATACACTATAGGAAATCTCAATCTTGCTTATCTCGGAGATAAACGTGTGGCTGGCATCTATGAGGTACGCACCACATTAGATCCACTCTTAGAATCCTTCCCTACTTATACTCGACAAAACTGGGGACCATTTTCAGGACAAGAAGTCATCTTTGGCTGGCTCGATAGCATAATACTTTCAAACACCGAACTCACAGCCGCTGATTATAATTATATAGCTCTATATGTCAACTTTCCCCGATTACTGGTGGAAGTCGATCCAGTACCTTTCTATGCCGCTGGTTTGGAAAATACAGTGCCGATCTTGGATCGGTTATTTACAACAATTGAGGAAAGCTTTGATGTCTTTCTGGGTGGGCGCTCAGCACTTAACGATCTAATCAACTATATCCAATCTTATACTGACCGTCGAACAATGGGAATTCTCGTGTTACCCATAATAATACTTTCAGTCCTCCTTACTACATTTACCACTTCTCTTTTCATTTCTGGGCGACGTCCAGAAATCGCTATTCTTCGTTCACGTGGGGCAAGTTATCGACAATTGTATGGTACGCTCTTTCTCGAATTCCTAATATTAGCTGTTGTCGGATTAGCTATCGGTGGTTTTTTAGGCGTCCTCTTTGGTTGCCTCATACCCTCCGCGGCTGCCTTCCTCCTCTTTGACCTGAGCATTTTCACACGGTATCTCACCTTTTCGCAACTCAATCCCTTCTCCTGGCTATTTGCAGCACTAGTCGTGATTCTTCCAGCAGCCATTTACACAATTTTCATCACCAGATCCTTCCTTAAAACCGAATTGTATTCTGCCATTCGTGGAGATAATTCCCGATGGAAAATCAAAACCTGGATGCAAGTGGCCTACGTAGCCTTGGTCATTGTCGTTTTCTGGCCACTTATCAATTACGTTATCTCTGTTCCACTTACAATTGACATGGCTCTTCTTCTCTTCATAGGCACTGTAGCATTCTGGATCATATTAACCGATGCTACGGCTCGTGTTCTTCGACCAGGAATTGCTGGATTCTCCAATCTTCTTCGTCCCGTATTCGGGCAAAAAAGCACGCTTTTTGCTAAAAGTGTAAAGGTACGCCGTTCACGAATTGTACCTCTGCTGATCATTCTGCTGCTCACTTTTTCAGTTACATTCTTTTCTGCTGTTGAAGCCCAAACCTATCAAGTTCACCTCAATCGGCAAATCGAATACTACATTGGTGCTGATATCCGCATCTACAGTGGCCCGGTTCCAGCTCAACGCGTTCAGGAAATCACGGCACTTCCACAGATTCACTCCGCGACACCTTTCATAGAAGTTCGCGCTAACCTAGGACAAACTGAATTCCGGTTACATGGAATTGACCCAGCAAGCTATGCACAGGCAGGGAAATGGGATCAAACTAGCATGGTGGGAGATGACTACCTCACCGTTCTAAACCGTCTCGAAGCCAACCCTAATGGAATCATCCTACCTGAACATCTAGCTACTCTCTGGAACAAAGCTGTAGGCGATAATGTTAGTATCCGTGTTTGGGATCAACGCATTGTGATTCTTGAAACTAAAACCTTCGATGTTGTAGGGATAATGCGGACTGCACCTGGGTTTGGTTATGCCAATCCCTCTGATCCAGGTGCCTCCGTATCAACAAGCCCTGGTTTCGGTTTCCAGACGGGAAACGCCTTTGCATTTGTGCACGAAGATTATTTTCTCGTAGAAATCCCTTCGTGGAAGGTTTATGATTATGTAAATCTGACGCAAACATTCCTTGCCCGACTCAACAACGCATATACCATCCAAAATGCACTTACTGCTCTCCAATCCATAGATTTTGTTTACTATACGTGGGCTCCACAAACCTTTGATTTAGAATCTGCCTATCCTGATGGCTATCTCTTCTCGCAAGGAATCATCAGTCTGTTATCCGTGGGATTCCTTGCTGCACTCAGCATAAGTGTGGTTGCTCTCACCATCTTCGTGAATACAATTGTCTCTGAACGACGAACTGAATATGCTATCATGCGCGCATTAGGAGGTACACGACGCCAAATCACAGCCATTGTACTAGGCGAATTCGTTGGATTGATATTAGCTGCATTCATCTTCAGTCTCATAATTGGCGTTATATTCTCTTGGGTACTGATGTTCTCACTTCTTCAACTATTTCCTCAACCCTATGTGATTCCCTTTAGCATCATCTACCCCTTCAGTCTCCTCATTGCCATTTTAGGGCTAGTAATTCTAGGGCTAATTGCGGGTGCCTATCTTCCTGCTCGCCGGGCTGGACAAGTCGAGGTAAGCAATCTCCTTCGAAATCTGTAAAACCAGTTCCTGCGGATAGTTTGTTGGGTGCGAAAGCTTAAGGCAAAAGGCAACTGATATCTCCACTAGTTGGTCGGTTCCAATGAGCACGCCATTTAGCTATGATTCCCTTGTTACAGAACGCCACCAGATTATTCAAGACCAAATTGCCTCCAACCGTGCTCTCATTGGATATATCTACCCTCATGCTCCCCTTGAATTATTTCTTGCCCATAACCTTACACCAACTCTCTTATGGGCTGAACCCAAGGTTCCTGGTGCGTATGAGGCTAGTCTACAAACTTTCTGTTGCGCGTATTCACGTAACCTCTTCAGTCAACGCGCCAAAGAGCAACTCCCTCACCTTAAAGGCCTCGTCTTTCCTGGGGGCACCTGTGATTCTCTCCAAAACCTCGGTGATGTCTGGCGCGCCCGGTTCCCAGAAGACAACGTCTTCCGACTCACCTACCCTGTGGCAAATGATGAAGCCGCCCTCACATACCTCACCCATGAGCTCCGCGAATTAAGTAAACTGCTGGAAGTTACACTGGGTGCACGCTTTTCGATGCAACATTATCAGCAAGGTGCTGCCCTTATTGCTGAATTCAGAGCTGCGGCCCAATTCATAACCGTTGCTCGGATCCTTCGGCCTTCACTTTATCCGTATTTGGATTATACACGGCTCCTGCGCCGGTTTCTCACTGCACCCAACGCACAATCACTTCAAGAAATCGAAGGCCTCGCATCTAATCTACAAGACGAATTGCGGAAAGTCCAGCTTCTCCCGGTGGCTGAAGCTTTACGGCATGGATTACTCATAGGACAAATCCCTAACCAGATCACCTTCCAATCAAACAGTGAGCCCCGCATACTTGCTCTAGGTGGAATGATTGATCCTGAAGGATTTGCAGTACATTTTGAAAACGCAAAAACCAGTGCAGGTCTGGAAACCCTGGAACTGACACTTGATGTATTTTCCTTTTCATTCAGGAATACATTTGTGAAACCTCCAAACCTCCAAGGGGATCCTTTCACTGAAATTGCCAGGAGTATCCTTAGTGCCCCCTCAGAACCGACACAACAGGGTTTAGCTGCTCGACTACACTTTATCGACCAACTCTTGCAGAATCTACAAGTGGACGGGTTGATTATTAGTGAACAATCCTTCTGTGATCCCGATCAATTTGAGGTCCCTGACACATTAAAACTAGCAGAGAAACGGAAAATTCCAGTCATTCGCCTTCCATTGGATCCTGAATTTTCTGATCGTGTACGTCTGGAGGGGCGTATTCAAAGTTTCTTGGAAACTCTCTCAGCAAGATGAATACATTGTGGTGAATAATAGTGTCCTCAGAAGCCAAAGAAAAAGCCTACCGCAAACTCAACACTAGCAAACTTCTCCGTGAAACCATGACTCTGCATATCCTGAGTACAAAACAAGCTTCCCAAGAAGGGCGATTAGCATGGGTCACTTCGGGCTTCCCAGTCGAAATCCCAGTTGCCTTCGATGTCACGGCTGCCTATCCAGAACAATATGGGGCTATTGTAGGCTCAGATAAATGTGGTCCCCTCCTCTGCGGATTTGCTGAAGAA
>JABXGU010000321.1 GCA_016550415.1 archaeon
CAATCGAATCCTCACTTCAACCAACTTTACTCTCCAATAAATCCAATTCGAAGTGACCATAGATATTCCTTACACCTGCCAGCTGTAATTAGATGTCCATAAACATTCAGAATAGATCCCTGGTTTGATACCGTCTCACTCCATGACAGTGGACAAATTAATAAAATCCTCAATGCACTCAGCAAATAGTCTGAGCCGATGGTTTTTACACCCGCCAAGCGCGGCAGCAAACCATCTGCTGACCAAACAACTAGAGACTGATCAATGGTGGTTGGTAGGATACAGCTTACTGCACTCGCTCCACATAAGTACTTTCAGCAGCTACGACGGTTATCCCGGATAGATTATGATATTTGGTTAGTCTGGGGAAGGCGCTTCAGGTGTAATCAATGATAAGGGATTGACATTGCTTCCCTCCCGTTTGTCAAAAATATTGAGGTGTGTGTGGTATCCGCATTCTCGGTTCCGACAGGAGTATCCCCAAATATCGGTCGTGTACCCCAGATTGCTTTCCCGACCAACCATCTGCCCCAGTTCAATTTGATCCCCGATCGCCACTTTATACTTGCCATGCAGCATCATCACCTGGTAGATATCATTCTCGATAACTATCGTTGGATTACCATATTGGTCAATATATAGGGAGGTCACACGACCTTGGATGGGAGATTTGATTACAGCCCCTTTGCCAGCAGTGATATCGATGGCCATGTGTCCATATGAGAATCCATGCGGTCCCTGTGTCAAGGTATATTGGTCATATGGTGCAACTATCGAGCTATCATCAATCACAATTGGAGGAATTTCCCTCCCTGAACCGACTTGTTCATCTTCAGATATAGGTTGTTCAACTTTGGAAACCAATTGATTCTCAATAATCTCACCCCTCAACGGTAGAACATGATTACTTGTTCGGATATCTCGATAAACCATTAAAACTCCAAATATAATCAAGGCAAAGGCTGCTAAGGCGAGACCATCAATACTTTGCCGAGGGTGGGGAGTCTGGTAAGTCGTCATATTCTTTGGCACACTCACCTGTGGATTTGAAAATCGCAACTCTGATCAAAAAAATTGGACTCCAAACAAATCTCTACAATATGAGAACATATGTTCTATTATAACAAAACAACCGATCTTTGTACAGAGGTATTCTGAACATCTGACGTCAATTAACTGGTATCATTGAACCTATTGTCCGCATGGACCAATCAGGAAGCGAATGATGAACAGAGGTGTGTTATTTGGAGCTGCAGCTTACTTAATGTGGGGTTTCTTCCCAATCTACTTCAAAGCCCTGCAGGTGGTGTCATCCCTGCAGATCATGATGCACCGCGTTGTGTGGTCATTCATTTTCGTAATGCTGTTAATCATATTACGCAAGGATTGGCCGCGCTTTAAGGAATCACTCAGCAAACCGCGCGTATTGCTCACCTATACATTGACCGCGGTACTGCTGGCTTCCAATTGGTTGATTTATATTTATGGTGTCAACAGCGGTCAGGTTGTCGAGACCAGTTTAGGTTATTTTATTAATCCCTTATTAAGCGTTGCACTGGGAGTGATCATCCTGCGCGAAAGATTAAGACCTTTGCAATGGATCCCAATCGGACTGGCCACCTTAGGTGTGATCTACCTGACCCTGCAATACGGATCACTGCCCTGGATCGCCTTAGCCCTGGCTTTCTCTTTCGGAATGTACGGATTGATCAAAAAAATTGCCCCCCTCGGCGCTCTCCATGGCCTATCCCTGGAAACAGGCATAATCTTCCTCCCATCTCTGCTTTATCTTCTTTTCGCTGATAGCCAAGGCTATGGGGCTTTTGGCCATCTTGGATGGAACGTAACTATATTATTGGCCTTTGTTGGAGTTATTACTGCTTTGCCACTTTTATTATTCGGGATGGCTGCCAGGTCTATCCCTCTCTCATTGTTGGGTATCTTACAATATATCGCCCCTACCGTGCAATTTCTTTTGGGAATCTTCCTTTTTCAAGAACCCTTTCCTATCTCCCTGCTGATTGGTTATGCCATCATTTGGTTGGCGCTGATCATCTTCACCGTGGAAGGAGCGCACGAGCGGCGTAAGCGCTCCGTAACTGCCACAACTGCTTGATCACTATCATCACCAGTTAATTTGTTGAACTAATAATACTTAGCAAACTAAAAAATGTTCATACGTATCTCGTGATGGCTAGTTCAAGCAATTCTCAAACTCGTATTAACAGA
>JABXGU010000322.1 GCA_016550415.1 archaeon
AAAAATGCAAAATCACTCACTTCGAGATAAGGTTGTAGGCATAATTGTTGCCGCTGGACTCCGACATGGAGGTCAAGAAGCCACGGCTTCAGCTATCATCAATTATGCTCTAGGTCAGGGAATGATTATTACAGGTGGTATTGGCAATCCTGTCACAGAGGGCTGGGCTGGTATGACTGCGCTACAAAGTGAGGGTTTCACTTGGCGTGGTACACCTAAAGACCAGATAGCTATCCGTAACAGTCAGTTGGTTGGTGACCGTGTTGCCCGAATAGCTCTTAAACTTAAGAAAGCTTGATTTTCACCTTTTCAACGTCATCTTATATTTTGTAACCCTTTCTTTCCCAGGCTTCTCTCATTTCTGGATTCTTAACGAGAAATGCATCAACCAGATTCTTGGGAACACGGTTGAGAGGGCAAGAGAAATTAACACACCTAGTACAGGCCTTTGTGATTAGTACCCCCCAAAAAATTGCTACACCTACTAGGGTAATGATAAGCATTAGGTATTGGTTTCCAAGTATCAGAAATGGGACAGGAAAGCCAACGAATATTGATGCTCCGATGATGAATTGGGTTTTCTCACCTCTGCTCATGGGCTCAGGGTTATACTTCCAGACTTTTAGTAGGCCATAATTAGCATGGCAGAGAAGTGTTCTACCTTCCTTTGCGTAATATGAGCAATGGGCACATAATATCTTGTTTTCCCAAATCTGTAGAAAAAGGATACCATAGACAATCCAACCTATCAGGAATAATCCGTATCCTGCAAGGATTACACCAATTACTGCTGGAACCGCTGCTATGAGAAAACCTATCAAGAACCTTAGCAATGACTTAAGGTGAAACTGGCAATCCAGTTGCTCCTTGATTTGGCAGTCTGAGCATTCAGTCTGTGCTTGATTTAAACAGGTTTTTGCAGGATTCTCTTGTGAACTCATTGGGAAAACATCTTCAGTTTTCTTCAATAATTTGTAGTACTTTTGGTGTTGAAATCAACCATTCTTGAGGAAGTAGCCAGACTATGAGGATAAGGAGTAAAAAGGCTAGTGTTCCAAGAAGACCTGCTTCTGGTCCAACTTGTCCTCCTGTTAGCAATTCCATTCCAATATTTTGCACTATGTTGATGCCCTGGCCTCCTATTCCGATTATGTGGTATTGTACAAAATTCCAAGAGAAATGAATTCCAATGGGAAACCATAGCATGCGAGTTTTCACGAAGGCAAAACCCAGTAGGAGACCACCTAGGGCTAGATTGACAAACCAAATCACTGCCAATAGTGCCTGTGTGTTTCCCCAGATTATTTTGGGTAAATGTAGTATGGCAAACATCACTGATGAAAGAAATACTGAGAGCGGAATGGTTAGGCGAGTGCTCAGGTTCTGTTGAATATATCCTCGCAGTACTAATTCTTCGCCTCCTGCAACAAAACTCTGCGAGACCCCATATGAAATAAGGAATAGAATTACTACCCACAATTCTCCTAAATCATAGATTGGAGTAAGTGTCAGCCATCCA
>JABXGU010000323.1 GCA_016550415.1 archaeon
ACATTTAATCAAGGTGCTTTTTCCAGACAAATGTGGTCCAGTCACTAGCACTTTCAATTCATTCTCACTCCAAGGAAATTTGATTGGGGTAAGTTTAGATTTAAACCTTCCTTCTTTAAGAAACCAGCTTATTCTCGTTGCTACGCTGGTAATTTGACTCCATTCTTCTCCAAATCTGCAATGACATCCTCTAAGCCCAGTTTATGAAGTGTTTTTTGAGTTGGTAGTCCATCTTTTACCTGCCAACCTCTCTTCTCATAATATTCATCAAGCATTGTATCTAGCTCAACCACTTGTCCCTTGGATGGACCCTCAGGTGCTGGTTCCTCCGTTAAACGATGAGGAAGCGAATCGTCACTACGTCTAATACCTTCACGAACATTGAAACAACGATTTAGATTCACGATGCGTTCTCCAATTAGATGAAAGTCAGAAACACTTAGAGTTACACCAACTGTAACCTCAAAGGCAGCAGCGACATCTTTGTAGAAGAGAACAGGTGGAATAAGGGTTCCATATTTGCAGACGCCAAGTGATTCTACAACTGCACAGAAATCCTCGTTTTCCTTTACCATGATTCCCTTGTATTTGGGATTAAGTCGATCACCAATTTCTGGGAGATACTGCTTTCCATATCGTATGGCAATCTCTTCATCAAATCCTACCTCATCAAGAACTGGGAAAGCATAAAGATGATCTGCACCACGGGCTGCAGTGGCTGAAGCTAATCCCATTGATTTCTGGGCACGCGGTTCCTGACCTGCAATCTCTTGTCGTTTGCTATGCATGACAAACTTTTGTGTACCCTTGCCAATTTTCTGGGCAGCTCTGAAACTACCCTCTGCAAGAAGGTCTCCAAAGCCTTCTCTATGGGCAATGAGATGGATAAGTTGGATTATTGCTTCATGATTTCCCCAGCTTAAGTCGATGTTTCCTGTATCCTTAGCTGTAATCAATCCTTGGTCCCAGCATTCCATTGCCCAGCTTATTGTTGCACCTGTAGAGATTGTGTCCAGACCATAGAGATTGCATAGGTGATGCCCATAAAGAATGGATTCAAGGTTGTCATTACCGCATCGACTACCTAATGCTGATTGTGTTTCATATTCTGGTCCGCCGCCACAATATGCATAGGGCCCTTTTCGGACGAGTGTAAATCGGCCGCATCGTTGTAGACAGGAGAAATCTGCACGAGGTTTCACAAGATACTTCTGCTTAATCGCTTCGCCACTAATCTTCTGGTATTCTTTGAATACGCCAGAACGCATATTATAACTAGGAAGTCGCCCAATTTCCTGCATCAATTCAACAAGGTTTGTAGTACCATATTCGGCTCGACTGGCAGTAAAGGGACTAGCAAGCATCTTACTGTGCAATTCTTCGATTACCTTTAGGTATTGGTCTGGCTTAGCAACAGGAATATCCTGGTTTCCACGAACAGCAACAGCCTTCAGATGCTTGCTTCCTGCAACTGCACCCATTCCCGATCGGGCTGCAGCTCTGTCAAAATCATTAATTATTGCTGCATACCTGACAAGTTTTTCACCAGCTTGCCCAATGCAGGAGACACGCAAAGTTGGATCGCCATGATTCTCCTTTATTATCTCCTCCGTTTCTTGCGTATTGCGACCCCAAAGATCCTTTGCGTTTTCAAGCTTGGCTTCTCCATCGTCAATAAGGAGATAAACCGGTTTCTCTGCCCGACCGTGCACAACAATTGTATCAAAACCTGCAAACTTTAGCTCTGGTCCCCAGTGACCTGCAGAGTGGGATTCTCCAAATATTCCTGTTAGAGGGGATTTTGCTGCTACAACATACCTAGCTGCTTGGGGCCATAATGTTCCTGTGAATGGACCTGTAGCCCAGATTAGTACGTTTTCTGGTCCAAGGGGCTCCGTTGATGGCTTCAAAGAATCATATAATATGCGCGAGGCAAATCCTTGTCCTCCAAGATAGATTAGGGCAAAGGCACGGTCAAGGGGGACTGCTTTGCATTTTTGTTTCGTTAAATCAACATGCAACTGCTTTCCTGCATAGCCTCCAAGTTTCCTTCTTTCTCCCATTAAGATTCACCTCTATTTTCTTCACGCTGTATCTGCAATTCTTCAAGTAAACTACCACATTCATGACGAATGACTTTCTGCTGCTTCAAGGTAGCAAGTTCTTCTTCTGTCAAAACACGGAGTGTCTTGACAGGGCAGTAAGAAGTGCAGAATCCACAAGCTATACACTTGATGGCAATCTGTGTTTCAGGATTAAGGAAAATGGCGCCAAAGGGGCAAGCTTCAACGCATGAACCACAGCCCCGGCATTTCTTCTTATCAACAACAATGATTCCATTCTTATTTCGTCGGAGTGCATCCTCAGGGCAAGCTTCAACACACCAGGGTTCGGCGCAATTACGACAAGCAATAACTATGTCGAGACCGGGGTCTACACGACGCACACGGATTCTAGCTTTCTTGGGATTCAGTGTTTTTTCCCAATGAAAACTACAAATCATCTCACAAATTCGACAGCCCACACATTCAGTGGGGTCCGCATATAGAAATCGTCGCATTCATTGACACCTAGATATTATGCTGTTCTCTTGGCAATTAATATGTAAAGTCTTGTTCTCTTGCCAAAAACTAATTGAGTCTAGCTAGATTCATAAAAAGATTGCATCTAGTGTAGGAGATATTATGGTAACGCCAGAACGACGCCGACTCATTATTTTTGATGTAGATGGAGTTATCATTAGAGGGTTCTGGCTTTCACAGATTTTTGCTCGCTTTGGAATATTCAAATCCATTGCCTTTGTAATTCTCGGCATCCTATATGAGGCACGATTGATGGAGGTTGCCTCATTCATGCGATATGCCTACAAGCTTCTCCGTGGTGCACCCAAAGATTGGCTACTGCGGATGACGGATGAGAGTACACTAATGAAGGGTGTACACGAAACGATGCAAGTTCTTCGCAATCAAGGACATATTGTAGTTCTTATCAGCTCTGGCATTCCTGATTTTGCAGTTCACAGATTAGCTAAGAGTGTAGGCGCTCACTTTGCAGCAGGCATAAGAGTTGAGATAGTAAATGGGCTCTTGACTGGCCATATCGCTGCATTGGACTGTAGAGGGCAGTCCAAAATGGAAGAGATTCAGCAACTGATTGAACATCATAAGCTTCAAGATTGCGAGATTGTCACTATTGCCAATGATCGCAATAATATCCCATTATTAGACTTCTCAAATCTTCCAATAGGTTTTCGTCCAGATCGTGTTGTACGAAGACATGTTAGGACAGTTGTAACAAAACCAGACCTACGCGAACTAGTTCCAATCATTGCATTACCTTCAGTCCAGATCTATGTTCCACGCCGACTGGGTCAGGAAATTATCCGCAAACTTATTCATGCAAGCGCGGTCTTCGCCCCTCTACTCTGGATCAGTGATGTCTCTTGGCATTATCCAATTCTATTCATCGTAATGGGCATTTGCGCTGCATTTTTTGTTTCTGAAATATTCCGGTACTACGGAATCAGAATTCCTATTATGGCAACGTTTATTCAAGCAGCGGGCCGCGAAAACGAAATCGGACGCTTTGTCCTTTCACCTCTTTACTTCGCCATAGGGGTGATATTACCACTTTTCATCTATACGGCAGTCCTGCCTTACCCGCTAATAGCAGCTTCAAGTGTTTGCGCCTTTCTCATTGGAGACTCTTTTTCAACCATTGGAGGACTCCTATACGGAACCCACCACTATTCATTCAATCGCAAAAAAACCATGGAAGGAACAATTACTGGCTTCTCACTAGCCTTTCTTCTCCTCGTATTCATCGTTTCTCCGTTATATGCCCTCCTATGCTCGTTGTTAGCAGGTATTATAGAACTCCTTCCTCTCCATATCGACGACAACCTTTCTATACCTTTTATAACATCAACATTTTTTGTAGCTCTGCAGTTTCTAGGATTATTTTATTTTATATGAGATTTTGAATGCCAAAAGCCCGATTTTTTAAGGGCGTTCTAGCAAGTATCAAGTTAGAGCTCCACAGGATGGTTATCAAATGTCACAAACCCAATGCCCTATATGCGGACGAAAACCCAAGCCTAAGGCAAATTTCTGTCATTTCTGTGGTACGCGCCTGGGTATAAAACAGGAATCACCAACCACTGAACCTTCCAGAATTATCTCTAAGCCAAAATCCGCAATCCCATCCGAAAAAGAGGTTTCAACTACTGATGAAGTCCCAGCTGAACTTGAAGCTGCTCTAATCTTACGGGGAAAGCTAGAAACACTACAGAAACAGAAAATTTCCATCGAAGAGGAGCTTGAAACTCTAAAGGTTAAACAGTTAGTTGGCGAGCTAAGTGAAACCAAGGCTAAGAAAATGATTGAGGAAGTTGAAGCAAAACTTACACCCATCATAAAAGAGATCAAGGAACTTGAAGAAAAAGCAACAACACCTCTGGAGTTGCTTTATCAGGAACGCAAGACTCAGGAAGAACGCTTGCAGCGCCTTCGAGAGCTCAACGATTCTGGTGAAGTTGACAAATCCATCTATCAGCGGCTTGCTAGCGAATATCAAACCAAAATGGATGAAACTGCCCTGCAGTTAGGGGTTGAGCTAGAAAAAACACACCACTGGCTAAGTCGGCTCGAGGTACAGCAACAGCAACTTGAATTTGATAAAGAGACACTTCAAGTTCGTGCACGGATTGATGAAATTTCTAAAAGCGAGGTAAACAAACAACTAAAGGACTTTGAAAAAGAGCTAGCAAAAATCAAAGCTGTTCTAGAAGGGCTTCGCGCAATTCTTGGCATTTCACCCACCTCTGCAAAAGAAACTATGGAACCAAAAGCTGCCCAATCAACCCGCAAAATAAAATCAGGAAAGTGCCCATTTTGTGGAAATAAAATATCATCTGATAGCAAGTATTGCTACTTATGTGGGCGGCTAATAACTGGCTAAAGTAGTCATCTACTACTCTAAGGGGTTATTTTCTCAATTGAAAAAAATGACCTAAGTGCATTCATTTTGATGGAAATTTAAAAGCAACTTCCTCGTATCCTCCCACTTTGTCTCCCTTTCTAGCCCAAACAAGTAGGAGAGATTCTCGAATCTCATTTTCCATTGGTGTCTGAACACGCATAATCCGGGTTCCCTTTGGAAAGAGGTAGAGGACCTCAATGTCATATTCAGCGATTTCCTCTTCCACCTGACTCATCAAGATGTTAACATCTTTCTTTGGAGGTCCCTGAAAGAAGATTACCCATTGAATATAGGGGATTTCTGCAGCACCACGTAAGCCAATATCTGTATGAAGAATTTGCTGTTGAACACGCTTGCCATTGATGTAAACCTTCTCCGCGTCCAGAAATCCCTTCATATTTTCACGTAACGTCTCCGTTTCCTTTACAAAGGCAGCTTCGTCATGAAGGATTTTCTCGTATAATCCATCAGTATCAGAGTAATCATAACAAAGAACCTGATAGACTTGGCAGCCAAGTGAAATTGTGAAGATGGATGATGCAAAAATTGGCTCAATCGTCAAAGCAGTCAACTCAATTCATTATTATTAAGAAAATCATATACATCTCACTTCAGAAAACCTTAAACTCTTTCACGATGCTATCGGCGCTGAAACAAAATGGATAGGTAGTGTAAAGAATGGCACGCGGTATCTTCATCGCAGTTGAGGGAATCGATGGTAGTGGAACAACCACTCATACAAAACTGCTCGCCGAATGGATTGAACAACAGAACATCCCTGTGCTTCTAACACATGAACCCTCCGACTCAGAAATTGGCAAACTCATTCGCATTATCCTTCGCGACAAAATGATACCACCAGCCACTGATGCACTACTCTTTGCTGCAGACCGAGTAAACCACACACGAAAACAAATTTTACCCGCTCTGGAAAATGGATCCGTAGTAATTAGCGATCGATACGTTGAATCCTCCATTGCCTATCAATCATCTTCAGGACTTCCAATGGATTGGGTTGCACAAATCAACCGCTTCGCCATCACACCAGATCTAACAATTCTCCTTGATTTACCACCAACTACAGGGCTAAGCCGCAAGAGAAAACAGGGATACCGTGAAAAATTTGAATTTGTATCCTTCCTAAAACAAGTACGCCAAATTTTTCTAAATCGGGCAAATGAAAAGAACTTCACAGTTATCAATGCGGAAACCTCAATCCGTGAAGTTCAATCAAAAATTCGGGCCGCTGTGGAACCGCTTCTAATAAGCCTTAAGTAGAAAAATCCTCTTCTAGAGGATTGGCGGCTATGATGATTAACCTGTAGCAACACTGACGAAAAGAATGACGTGAACGACGGGCGAACCAGAGCCGCCACCTCCTAACCCTAAATCTGACTAGATTATGCAAACCAATATGACTAACAAGAATGAGTTTTTTGAAGCATCAAGAATGACCTATGGTCCCAATATGGAGGCAATCTCATTACTATAACGTTTCATAACTAGAAAGACCATGCCAAGATTTGCACTCTTTTTAACAAGTGAAGTTAGGATGGCGTTTGGTCCTGCACCTTTAAGGATAATATATCCATTTTCAGCTTCAATAGTGACTTGCACCAAGCCACCTCTTGGAATCTCAGATAAAGCACGTTCAGCCACACCAAGAAGCGCAGCTGTCATAGCAGCAACAATGGCCTCATTAATTGTTTGCGGCATTGCTGCAACAATTGGAAGACCTTGTGCAGTTACAATGGCACTAGCTTCAATGCCCGGTGTGGTACTTTCCATTTGCCGGAGCAAATCCTGTAAGCGTTTTGCTGTAGCAGACAACGTTCGTCCCCTTCTCGAATATATCACGAAGACCTAAAAATTGTATTGGTTCGTATATCAATCAAAATTGCAAGCGTGTAAACGTTTCGCTTCATTCAGCATAAACCTTAAAGAACACTCCAACAACTGGCACAAACAAACCGAGGAGGACAGAGACAACTATGGCAAAACGAAAACCATCAGAGGAGAAACCCTCCAAACCCTCTAAGGAGAAATCATCTAAGAGTAAATCTCCAAAGGAGAAACCCTCCAAACCCTCTAAGCCATCCAAGCCATCTAAAGCCTCTAAGCCATCCAAGCCATCTAAAGCCTCTAAGCCATCCAAGCCATCTAAAGCTTCTAAGCCATCCAAGCCA
>JABXGU010000324.1 GCA_016550415.1 archaeon
CCGGTTCATTGGGTTAATGGAGCAATTGCTCAAGTTCGAAAGAGTACCTCCGTCGGGTATTCCTTTATTGCATCTTAGACATGAATCCCTTCAGCAATTAATCAAGAATATCGGACCACAAAAGACATTTCTGTTTAGCGAAGGTGGGGTTCCAACGACTTCAGGAGAACTTGTAAATGAATTCAAGGATAAAGAAGATATCGCAGTAATTGTAGGAGGATTCGCGCACGGTGATTTCAGTTCCCAAACGAGGGAACTTGCAGATTTGGAACTATCCATCGACTTAGAGCCTCTAGATTCTTGGATAGTGGCCGCAAGAATAATATCTGCATATGAAGAAGCTATCAAACTTCCCCAAAAAAGATTGTCAAAAGCCAAGTATTAGTTACAGCGAAGTGCTCACTCTACTCAGGGTAAACATAAGATTTCGCTGGACTTAATTCGACAACTTCCCTAATTACTCTTCGAACATCCTTTTGAAAAAACTCCCCTATCCTGTTTTTGCCTACTCTTAGGTGTCATCCTAGAACCGATAAAGTTAAAATCAGATACAGTTTACATATCTTCAACGCGGCTGTAGTCTAGCCTGGCCTAGGACCTTGGCCTTCCAACAAATGCAGGATATCTGCATTTGCCAGAAAGCCAATGACACGGGTTCGAATTGAATGTTTCAAATTCTCACGAAATTCCCGTCAGCCGCACCAAATCCTAGATTTGACCCTTTTTTAAGACTTTTTCCATCCGATCGCAGGCTTCTTCTATCTCTAATTTTGGTCTCGTAAGTGCAAAACGCACATAGCTACTGCTATGCTTTCCAAATGCCACACCTGGCGTTACTACGACGCCTGCATCTATCATTCTCCTGACAAATTCCATCGATTCGTAGCCTAAATTCACCCAAACATAGAATGTACCTTTTGGCTTTTTTGGATTGAATCCTATCTCCCTTAGCCTTTTGACAAGGATGTCCCTTCTCTCTTTGTATGTTTGCCTGGTTATTTCTACAGATTTGGGTGTTCGACCATTCTCATAGCTCTCCAGAGCCACTATTGCTGCTTTCTGAATGAACATTGGAACTCCCGCATCAATTTGCGATTTTACTTTCTTCAATCCTTCTATGATTTTTTCGTTTCCCACGGCAAAACCAATTCTGTCTCCGGTCATATTGAATGTCTTTGAACAAGAGTTGAATTCAACTGCAATATCCCTTGCGCCCTTGATCTCTAAGATGCTTGGGGCACAATACCCATCAAAAGTTATCTCCGAATATGCATTATCATAGATTAATATTAGATCGTTTTCTAAGGCAAATTCAACCGCTTCTTCTAGAAACGATTTATCTATGGTGGCACCAGTGGGATTATTCGGATAATTCAAAATCATCATCTTTGCTTCGGGACTAGTTGTTGAAAAATCCGGTCTAAAGCCACTGTCCTCATGAAGGGGTACAAAAACTGGGACACCATCACATAGCGTTGCACCGCCTTGAGCATAGACCGGATAAGAAGGATCAGGAACTAAAACACGGTCTCCTGGATTGACAAAAGCTCGAATAACATTAGATAGTCCCTCTTTTGATCCTATTAAAGCTGTAACTTCTGTTTCGGGGTTCAAAGACACTCCGAACCGATCTTTATACCAATTCGCAACCGCTTC
>JABXGU010000325.1 GCA_016550415.1 archaeon
CAGCTGCTGAATAATCGTCAAGAAACCTGAACTCAGTTTCACTGGAAAAGGTTTTATTCAGCTAGACGGGTGTTGATAAACTAATGTGATTAGCTTTGACGCGAAGTGGCAGTTCTCCTTCTCAACAGCCAGATTTTGTTCGCGTCCAAAACAAATGGAAACATTGGCTGGCGGTATTGCAAGCCTTTTTCGTTACGGTACTTTGGTCTTCTTCCTTTGTCATCATCAAGTTCGGTCTCCAAGAGATACCTCCACTCATTTTTGCAGGTCTTCGTTACACTATCGCTGCTTTGGTTCTATTATTCTCTACCCTTCTGCATCCTAGGCAACGGGCTGCCCTTAAATCCTTGAATCGAAGATGGTGGGGTTTGCTTGGCTTGTATGGGATTGTCTATTATACCATAACCATGGGAACCCAGTTCATTGGCTTAGCACTCCTCCCTGCTATCACTGTGAGTTTTATCCTGAATTTTACCACCATTCTTGTGGTCTTGTTGGGTTTTCTATTTCTTCACGAGCGTCCCACTTTAAAACAACTCCTCCTTATCGTTGTTGCGTTAGTGGGCACAGGGTTCTACTTCTTCCCCCTCGATTTACCCTCCGCTGCACTATTTGGCATCCTAATCATCATTATTAGCCTAATCGCTAATTCGTTCTCTGCAATACTTGGACGTGCAGTAAATCGGGAGGGCACAATTCCACCCTTGCTTGTTACCAGCATTAGTATGATAATTGGGACTATCTTTCTCCTCGTGAGTGGTCTTCTCGTTGATGGACTTCCTACTTTAACTCCTCTCGGGCTTCTCATCGTCTTATGGTTAGCCATCGTCAATACTGCATTAACCTTCACGCTCTGGAACAACGCCATGCGATACCTGCGTGCCCTTGAGATCACGATCATCAATAGCACCATGATGGCTCAAATCGCCATCCTTGCCCTCGTATTTCTTGGCGAAGCCCCCACCCTCCTTGATTGGATCGGCATCATCCTTGTGATGGTTGCCGCAATGCTAATCCAAATTTACCGAAGACCAACAACCTACGAAGCTAAAAGCACCGAAAATTCAGAACGGTCCGCTTTTGAAGAGTAATAATGGATGCTCAACAACACTCATTTTGAGTTAATCCGGATCTCCCCATCTTATGATTCATTATCAGAACTCTTCGTTTCTTTGAAGTAAGCTTTTATATAAAATCCTATCATATAGGTTTGCTCTTAATCCTCCTAGATGCCTATGTTAAACTAGTTTCCATACTTCAGAGGGAAGGGTGGAAATTAGTTTCAATAGCCTTCGGTCAATACTAAAGAGCAAAAGGTATGTACCTCAGGTAAAGGTAAGGAATTAGGTTTAGGGGATGTAATCAATGAAAAAGAGTCGCTTCATTCTTTGTAGCTTTCTCATTTTGCTTTGCGCACTCCAATTCCCAATAATTGGTGGTAACCTCTCTTTTATGTATGGAGACAATCCAGATTATCAACCACAGATTTTGAAGCCTTCTATATCGTTGGGGCCCAATCCTATTTGGAATCGAACCTTTGGTGGGATAGGGACTGATGAGGGCTGGGATGTAATAGCGTGTAGCGATGGTGGTTATGCGATCGCTGGTCAATCCGACAGTTTTGGTGCTGGTGATCAGGATCTCTGGGTGATTCGCTTGGATTACAATGGCGACCAAGTTTGGGCCTATACCTATGGTGGGACTGATCTTGAGGAGGGATGGGGGGATATTGTACAATGCAGTGATGCGGGATTTATTGTTGCAGGTCGCACCCGAAGCTATGGAGCTGGTCAATCAGATGTCTGGGTGTTACGAATTGATAGTGCAGGACAGCATATGTGGAATCAAACTTTTGGAGGCGCCAGCCATGAATATGCCAGTGGTATAATTCCTTGTTCTGGTGGAGGCTTTGCAATCTCGGGAACAACTTATAGTTTTGGTTTAGGCCCCTCAGATGTATGGTTAATTCGAATCGATGATGCTGGCAATCATTTATGGAATCGCACCTATGGCGGGGCGAGTGGCGAATATGGGGGGGCTGTGGTTGAGTGTACTGGTGGTGGCTTTGCGATAACAGGTTCTACGTATAACAGCACCACTGATTATGATGCTTTGCTAGTTCGAACTGATTCATTGGGTAATCTTCTATGGAATCAAACCTATGGCGGAGATGATTATGATCGAACCGGTGACATCATTCAGAGCGTTAATGGAGGTTTCGCTCTCCTTGGGACAACTGAGAGCTATGTTGGTGCTAGTGATGACGTATGGTTAATCCGAACGAATGCTGCTGGCGATTTAATGTGGAACCGTACTTATGATGGTCACAGCTTTGATTTTGGATATGGGTTAGTTGAATCAAATAATGACTTTGTATTGGTAGGTGTTACTACGGGGGATGGAGATGATGTGTGGGTTATCCGCACTGACATTGATGGGATCGCCATATGGAATGGAACGTTCAGTTCTGGAACACATTCAAGTGATGTTGGAATAGCAATCATAGAAGCTGGTGGTGGTTATATTATCACGGGTCGGACTTCTGCCTTTGGCGCACAATACAGTGATCTATGGTTGCTTCGCTTACCAGAACTTGATCCACCCACTTGGCAAGAACAACCCACTGATCAAACTATCATCTTTGGAGCTCCTCTCCATTATGACCTGAACGCAACGGATCCCTCTGGGATTAGCACTTGGTGGCTCAATGACACGACCAATTTTGCAATCAACAACGAAGGAATTGTCTCAAACCTTGTGACTCTCGCTGTGGGTCAATATCCTTTGCACGTGAGCGTCAATGATAC
>JABXGU010000326.1 GCA_016550415.1 archaeon
CACATTGAGGGCACACGACCTCTAAACGGAGCGGCTGACCACATCTTCTGCAAAACTCCGCTCCCTCACGATTTTCAGTCTGACACTTTGGGCACTTCATGCCTCACAGCCTCAGTTCTTGTACAGTGAACGAGATAATAATGTCGCCGTATTAAAACATCGTATATGATATTTTCTTTGGAACTTGAGTCTACTTCTTATTGATGGGTCTGTCAATACGATACATTAAAAAAGGAACGATTTTTGAAAGAGGTGAATCATTGCATAAGGTAGGTAAGAGGTACACAAAGCATCAGAATGTTCAAACAATGAAGGTTGGCAAAACTAGATGTATCTACCTACTGATTTGGCAATAAGTCTGAGTTCTTCCATTAATTCAGTGAAGTTTGATGTTGTGAGGGACTGGATACCATCTACCAAGGCTTCCTTTGGGTTGGGATGAACTTCAATAAGAAGCCCATCTGCACCAGCCGCAACGGCTGCCTTAGCTATTGCTGGTACTAGTGAATAGTGTCCAGCAGCATGGCTAGGATCAACAATCACAGGTAAGTGACTGGATTTTTTAATTACCGGTATGGCAGAAATGTCCAAAGAAAAACGGGTGCTATCCTCAAATGTTCTAATTCCCCTCTCACACAAAATAACCTGGTTGTTTCCTTCTGCGAGTAGGTAATCAGCCGCTGTGAGCCACTCGGTAACAGTGCATGAAAACCCGCGCTTCAGAACGACAGGGCGCTTACTTTTGCCAACAGCGGTCAGCAGGGTAAAGTTTTGCATATTGCGAGAACCAATCTGGAGGATATCAGCTGTCTTGGAAACGATGTTTACGTCGTGAGGATCTACCACTTCAGTAATCACAGGTATACCAACCTGCTCCTTAACCTGTGCTAGAAGTTTCAGGCCGACCTCCTCCAAGCCCTGAAAACTGAAAGGAGAAGTACGTGGTTTAAAAGCACCACCACGCAAGATGCTGGCCCCAGCATCTTTTACAGTTCTAGCTACCTCTGTGATCTGCTCTTCACTCTCAACAGCGCAGGGCCCTGCCATGACTACAACACGCTTACCCCCAATCTTAATCCCCTTAATAGAAACCAGGCTATCCTTTGCCTTGACTTCCCGGGAAGCAAGCTTGTAAGGCTTCATAATCCGGGCTACACTCTCCACACCAGGGAGCATAGCAAATATATCTGTGGATACTTGCCCTGTATTACTTCCAAGTATAGCAACCACTGTTTTCTCCGTGCCTATGTTCAACTGGACATTCCATCCAAATGACTTCACCTTCTGTACAACACCATCTACCTCTTCTTGAGTTGCACCTGCTCTCATTTGGACTATCATGGTCTTTTACATTGGCTCCTTAATATACTTAGATAACCTATTTCACTTCGCTGTAAGGCATTTCTCGACCTCAGTCACATGATACATTTACAGCATCTGGCCGTCAATTAGTCAACTTGTCTCAATATACTAATGATCAAACCACACAACCTAAAGACCTATTCCAATTCCGTTGA
>JABXGU010000327.1 GCA_016550415.1 archaeon
ACAGTAATGTCTAATCTTTCACCAATGTATTCATGGGCAGATGGCATGAATGGTACTCTAGTAGGTGATGGAACTCTAGAATATAGTAGGATTGGATTTGGCATCACTGAAATCTTCCTTATACACAATACAACACTGCCTAGCTTAATTCCCATCAATCAACTTGTATTCATTCAACACAATTTCATGGGACTCACAGCATACAATGACACAGATGGTGATGGTTTAATCGACTTATTCTCACAGAGTGAAGAATACCAAGATGATACACCAGAAATGAACTTCAACCTACTCAATGGCTCTGAAACAGAACTAGTGTATAACTTGGATATAGTAAATGCCACAGTATCCGATGTAAACTTCCCCCACCTCAATACCAACAATGAAATCGAATGGGGTATGGAGTTCAGCGACATCAATGGAGAACTTATTCCATTTGGCAATCTCTTCGGCAGCCCTCAACTCATGCTAATGTACGTTCCATTGCAAGGAGTTGAAACGACTCCCACCACAGTTGAGAGCCTCGAATTCACCTGCCGTTTCAGTCTTACAAATGAAGGAGCAGTTATCAAAGTTGATCAATATATTGGCAACTTCTTGATCCCGGGAACACAGAGCATACTACCTGAAGCAGACGGCCTCAGCCTAGCTATTAACTACCGGAGTGGTCTAGCTCGCCGAGTTCGTGTACTAAACGGAACTACGCCAGTTAATACAGATAACATGAACAACTCTTTGCCAGTTTTAAGTGGCAGAATAGACCTATTGGAGAACGATGTACGCTTAGCAGATATCGACTTTGGAGGAACATATGTCTGGGGTAAAGACGGAGCAACCTATGATGTTGGAACTGTAATCACTCCGTTCTACCGATTCCACTGTCTTCCAGACTTCATATCTGTCCCGCAAGACATGGGTTACTTCAGTGCCTTGGACTGGGCAACCTACCAACACTACTATTCCTCATGCTATGCTAATTGGGATGGATATGCCATAACACATGACCCGATTTACACTGCTTATCCAGCAGTATCACCTGCTGAAGCTACACTGAATGGTTTCTGGGCGCTCCTACCCGCCATAGCAATTGCAATCGTAGCCTTCATCGCAACTGCATTTATTGCAGTTAGAATTCGAGGAGTACGTACATCATCTAAGGGGACCAGTACCAATTAGGTTTTGGTTCCCTCTTTTCCCCTTTTTTCGCTAGACCCTTTTTTATTCAGAGAGAAGAAACAAGAGTGGCACCAAGATGCAGTGCCATAAGGTTTTCTTTGGCAAATCGTTTAAGTTTTGTATCTGTTTCTATGGTTTTTTCAAGAGCTGCAATTGTAACCCTATCGTCGATTGTAGTGAGTGCTCCCAGTGAAGCAATGCCCAAATAGCGAACATGACCTAGTTTGCTAGCTATTTTACTAAAATTAAGTTGAAAGACCCTAATCTTGCCTTCCTCTTTGATACGATTGAGTGCTCCTTTAATTGTTGAGTCATCAAGTAGACTTGCTTCAATGAGAAGATAGCTATTAGTTAATTCAGGGCTAATCGAGTAACACTTCTGAAATGCAGAAGTTGAGAGGACTACGAGTATGTCGGGCTTGTTGAATTCAAGTTCGTAGATTGGAGAAGAAGAGACCACAAGATTAGCTGTGCAGGCACCTCCTCGTGCTGCAGCACCGTGAGATTCTGTTTGTAGAGTCTGATAACCTTGAATAGTGAAGGATAGCCCTAGAGTACGACTTGCCGTGACAATGCCATAACCACCATATCCTGCAAATCTTATTATAAGATGCGTCATTCCCTACTCTCCCTTAGATTGAGTCCAGAGATTTTTCAGCTCTGCTATGATGGTGGTCCTTTCTTCTTCAGTGAATACGCCTAGTTCAATGGTTCTTTCCTTGAGTTCCAGAGAATATTGGGGTAGACCAAATCTTGTTCCAATTTTCTTTCCTTTCAGGGCTTTGAGCATCCATGCTCCAGGATTTTGTGAAAATTGTTCCTTTTCTTCAGGAGTTAGTTTTGCGCGAAACTCGTTTAGAAAACCTGCTGCATAGGTTGGGCATTGGGCGATGATCTCGATGAAAGCAAATCCTTGATGGAGAAGTGCTTGTTTCATAGATCCAATAATGTCGTTTACATAGTAGGTAGACCAGCGGGCTACATAAGAGGCACCTGCACCGAGAACAAGTTTACTCAAGTCGAAGGGTAACTCGGGATTAGAAGAGTATGTGGCAGTACGAACATGGAGTGGAGTGGTTGGAGCGGATTGTCCACCTGTCATGCCGTAATTAAAATTGTTGATGAGGATGACAGTCATAGGAATGTTTCGTCGAGCAGCATGGATGAGGTGATTGCCTCCAATTGCAGCCCCATCACCGTCACCTGTGAAAACAGTCACATGAAGCTTTGGATTCATGATCTTAGCACCTGTGGCAAAAGGTATGGCCCGTCCATGTGTTGTGTGAAGGGTATCTCCCTTGAAGTGGGGGCTGGGAATCCAAGCTGAACAGCCTATACCTGATACACAAAGGAGGTTACGATGGTGCAACTGTTTTTCTGCGATGAGAGCGTCCACTGCCCTAACAAAGCAGTTCAAAATTATACCGTTGCCACATCCGCTACAAAACGCTGTAGGAAGGTTGCGCAGGTAGTGGTCGCGATAATAGGCTTGGGGTTTCCCTAGGTCTGGTGTTGGTAGGGTTGTCATGCTGCATTTTCCCTCCCGTGGATGTGTTCAAGTATTTCGTTGGATTGATGGACTTCTCCCGCTACCTTTGGAATGACTTTTACTTTGGCATGACTGGCGATGCGATCGACCTCATTTACCATCATCCCCATGTTCATCTCCACCACGAAGATACGTTTGATGTTGCTTACCAGTTCTAACAGGTGTTCTTCTGGGAAAGGCCAGAGAGTCTTAAGACGAATAAAACCAATGTTTTCGCCAGCTTGACGGGCGGAGAGGACTGCTTGATATGTGGGTCTTGCTGCTGCACCGTAACTGATGATAGCAGTATCAGCATCTTTCATTTCGTGAGTATAAATA
The DNA here is from genome assembly GCA_016550415.1 of archaeon. The sequence continues at coordinate 3,044 of JABXGU010000327.1, forward strand.
TCCAGATTCTCTTTCTGGAGTGATTTGCCTGCTTCTTTGCTCTTATTAAATATCCATTCGATGGTGGCACGATGGAATTTAGGAGCATAATCACGGACACCTGTTGGTCGATGAGCAGAACCTGTGACAAGGAGATTTAACCCATCGCCAAAACGTGGCATCTCGTATCGCAAGAAGATATTTTCAGGATGAGAATCTTTCTTAGTAAGTCGTTGGCGGTTAATTATCGGTAACGTACCAGGTTTGCGGATTTCAAGAGGCTCTCGCATATAGCTGATGGCCCCATCAGCCATAACAAGCACTGGTGTACGAAAACGTTCAGCATAGTTGAAAGCATGAACGGTGAAGTCGAACATTTCTTGAACTGACCAGGGTGTAAATACTATTGGGGCAATATCACCGTGTGAGCCAAAGCGTGCCTGCATCACATCCTGCTGTCCTGGCATTGTGGCTTGACCGGTACTTGGTCCGGATCGCTGAGCGTCTACAACAACAATAGGAGTCTCTGTGAGGTATGCATAACCAAGATTTTCCTGCATTAGAGTAAAGCCGGGTCCAGAAGTAGCAGTCATTGCTTTGCCTCCAGCCCAAGATGCGCCAATTATTGCAGCCATGGAAGCAATTTCATCCTCCATCTGGAGGTAAAAACCACGAACTTGAGGAAGGCGCAACGCCATTTGTTCAACAATGGTTGTTGCAGGTGTGATTGGGTAGCCTGCAAAGAAGCGACAACCTGCGTAAATGGCACCTTCTGCACAGGCAACACCTCCATCTACAAAATGTCGTCCGGGTTTCATTCGTCCTCCACCTCAACCATTATTGCTGCATCAGGGCATCTTTTCTCACATAATCGACATGGTGTACCCTTGTTGCCTCTGACAAGCATGCACTTTGTTTCGCCACCTTCAACAAGTCGTGGACTATGTCCGCCCCATGCAGTAGGAGTATCTGCCTCCAGAATTTGAGCAGGACAAAAAAGCATGCATATTGTGCAGCCCTTACACAAATTCTTTTCAACAGAGATTCTAACGCGGCGCACTAGTCGCCTCCCCTTTTGGAGTTTGATTATTGTTTTCATTTCTCGGTGAAACAACCTCACAACCTAAAGCTTTATGGTGCAACGACACAAAACGAGGAACGATCGAGAATCATGGGAAAACTAGTTCCGCGTTGGCTAACAGCACTAATAATGTTTGTCTTTTCCTTTGGAATACTACTAATATTCTATGTCTATCAGATTCCGGGTCTGATTTACTATTATATCAGCATCCTAGTTTGTTTAGCTTTATGGATCTTTGTCGACTGTCAATCACCAGAAGGATTAGGAATTCGATTTGCACCAAGATGGTGGAGAGGATTACTCATTGGGCTTGGACTTGGTGCAATAATGATGTTCATCATAATAGACTTGGAGCTCTGTGTTGGATGGGCAACTCTTGTTCCTCTTTTTGATATAACAGAGTGGTTGATCATGGGCTTACTCCTTATTTCATTTGCAACCTGGCAGAGCCTTGTTGCTGGAGGCGAGGAATTGGTGATGCGAGGATACATCCAGCAGAACCTAGCCACTCGCCTACCCATATCTTTCTCAGTAGTTAT
>JABXGU010000328.1 GCA_016550415.1 archaeon
TTTCATCAGGGTGAGGAGGACAACCAGGAATTATTAAATCAACCTTAACAACATCACTCAGCCGCAAATTATCAGGAAGTATTCTAGGCACATGTTCAGAGGGGATGAGTTTCTGTGCCATCGAAACTGTCTGCTTATACACATAGTCCATCCCCTTCTCGCCTCCGAAAATGTTGGCAAGACCATTGACACCACCAAAGGCAGAACAAGAACCAAATGCTACGACTATCTTAGCCTGCCGCCTCATCTCCTCTGCCATTTCCTTATCGTGTTCTGTACGAATACTCCCTTCAACTAATGCAATATCGATATTTGGAGGAATAGGATTCTTTACATCTACAATGGGATAGGAGTAAACAAGTTCGACATTTTTTACAAGTTCTAGAAGCGTGACACCAACATCGAGGAGGGCAATATGACACCCACTACATCCAGCCATACCCATTGTTGCCAATCGAACAGTCATTTTCGAGTTACCTCCCGTGATTTCTGTTTAAGCGGATTAGGTCCCAATTCTTGAATACGATTTAAGAACGACTTTGTAGTCTCTACCCATTTGTGGGCCATACCTGCACTCATTAATTGAAATTCCAGTCGTCCACCAAGCCCAATCGCATCTAGCCACTTGGATAATTTTGTCATCCGTTTTTCAGCATGCAAGTTTCCAGTGACAAAATGACACTGATCTTTTAAGCATCCAGTGACCATCACACCATCTGCGCCTTTCTCAAGTGCGTTTAGTACATGGAGTGGATCAACCCTACCAGAACATGGCACTCGGATAATCTCGACATTAATTGGGTAGGGCATCTTGCTAGACCCTGCCAAATCTGCTGCACCATACGAGCAATAATGACAACAAAAACTGACGATGCGAGGTTCAAACCCATGTATAGTAGTGGCAGTGACCTTTTCTTTGGGTTTTGGCTTTGCTTTTTGCCTTCCTTTGCGTTTTGAACTAGCTTTGGGGGCACTCATTTTTCAGGCATCTCTACATTGGCTAAAAGCCCTTCAATTTGAGCATTGATTTGGCTGTCTCTATGATGTCTAAGTTGAATAGCTCCAGCTGGGCATTCAACAACACATATGCCGCATCCTTTACAGGCAACCTCAATGACTTTTGCCACGTCGCCTTCCATTACGATGGCACTGTAAGGACAGACTGCGAAGCAATTAGCACAGCCGATACAAAGTGTTTCATCGATTATCGACTTGGCTAAGTCAACTTCTACTTCGCCCTTACTCATGGGTATGGCTGCATGAGAAGCAGCTGCAGCACCCATGAAAGAGGATTCGGCGATGTCACGAGGGGCACTACAGGCACCTGCTAGGTATATGCCATCAGTAGTTGTGTCAACAGGAGCAAGCTTCAGGTGGTATTCTCGGAAGAATCCAGTAAGGTCAACTTCAAGATTCAGAGTATGACCAAGTTCTTTGGCACCACTACTGGGAATCATAGCAGCTGAAAGAACAAGTAGATCAACAGGAACTGTTTCCTTTCGGCCGCTGTGATGTTCGACCTTTAACTTCAAATCATGACTGCTCCCTTCAGTGACCTCCGCTATTTCTGCACGATGAAATTGGACGCCCAGCTGCTGGGCTTTCAGATAGTAGCGTTCATAGTCCTTGCCTTGTAAACGAATATCCTTGTAGAAAACGTGGACATCAATTTCAGGCCAATGTTCTTTGATAAATACAGCATGTTTTGTCGCGACTTGACAACAGATACGGGAGCAGTGAGGGTAATATTCAGGGTCACGACTTCCTACGCATTGAATCATGCCGACACTCTTGGGCAATTGCTTATCCGATATTCGTTGAATTTGCCCCTTAGTTGGACCCAATGGATCGAGAATACGCGCAAGAGCAAATTGAGTGATCACATTTGGATATTCCCCGAAACCATACAATCCGTTAGGTTCAAAGATGTCAAAGCCAGATGCAACAATGACAGTTCCCACGGTAATTTCTTTATCTTTTGGTTCTTCTTCAAGATTAACTGCGTTGACTGGACATACTTCAGCACATTTTCCGCATTTGGTGCATGCGTTGAAATCGATGACAGGAGAACGTGGCACAGCTTGAGGGTAGGGAAGGTAGATGGCTTTTCGCTTACTCAAGCTAAAGTCCAACTCATTGGGTACTTCCACTGGGCAGACATCTAGGCAAAGCCCGCAGAGAGTACATGTAGAAACATCAACACCTCGTGGTTTAGTGTGTAATGTTGCTTGGAAGTTACCAATGTACCCATCAAACTTGGAAACCTCTGTTTGAGTATAAACATGGATTTTGGGATCATTAAGCAGAACACATTTTGAGAGACATTTGCGAGCCATTTCACCGTGTCTTGGTGGAACACAGACACCACAAGTGTTGGTCATAAAGACAAGTCCAAGTTGGGCAGCTTTACCTCCTAACGCAGGGCTTCGCTCAACGAGATGAACGTCAAA
>JABXGU010000329.1 GCA_016550415.1 archaeon
GAGAACAGCGGTTCTCACACTGGCTCTAATACTTTACCTTTCGTTTCAGGCAATGTCCATGGTAGTATGAACATGAGAACAAAGCCAATCACGGAGATTAACATTGCTTGAGCTAAACTGAATCCCATGTAAACTGCAAGTAAACTGACAACCCATGCACCAAGAGAAACGCCCCTAGCTACACTGAATATAACTGAATTAGCTGCCGCCCTTGAACTAGTTGGAAATAGTTCACTGGACCAAACACCGAAAAGCCCATGGGAACTAAATCCCATCGCCATAATTAGAAGACCAAATAAGGCGAAGGTTGCATCAAAGGATAGCACTGCGAAGACACCGAATATTGTAACACCAATTAGCCCTAGAGATGCGGGTAACATGAAAGCCTTACGGCGTCCAATTTTATCACCCAAGAATCCTACAGTCGGAAATATGAAGATTAACACAATTGCAATCAACATCACAATCAAGTCAGCTTGACCTGAAGTGTAGGGCATGGGAGCGGTTTGAAGGAAAGTTGGACCCCAATCAACTGTCGCGTGGTATGCAAATTCTGCAGCCCAAAATAGAAAGGTGCAGAGGAGTAGTATTTTCAAGTAACCAGAGTGCACTAACTTTCCTAGTTGTTCTCTGAGTGTCATGCTTTCAGCTGCTTCTAGTTGGCTATATTTTTGCCAGAGCCGTGACTCGGGAAGGATGAAATACAAGATCAGGACTAGGGGTATTGGAAACAGTGCAATAAGGAATAATGGACGCCACCAGACAACTGATCCAAGCATTGCTTTCAATGGCGATTCAAGCAGTAAAGCCGAAAGACCTGAGCCTACATAGCCCAATATGAACGTTGCATGAACCCAACCACCGAACATTGCCCGACGTTTGGGAGAATAAACTTCACCAAGTAAGGCAAAAGCTATTCCCCAAGAAACGCCCATTCCAGATACAACACGTAATATCGCAAATACTAGGATGTTAGGCGCAAAGGCTGAGGCAGCAGTCAATAACGCATCCCAAATCACTGAAACTAATAGAAAGTTTTTCCTTCCGAATCGGTCTGCAAGGTATCCGAAAAGAAAAGCACCAGGTACTGTTGCTATATACTGGGCTGACATTATGAGTCCAATGAAATCGAGTGTGACAGTGAATTCGTTTGCGATTGGCAGGGCTAAGAAGTTAATTAGTGTCAGACCAATCGCATCGTGAGCCCAACCAAGAGCACAGGCAAAGAACACTATAAATTTCTCTTTTCCAGTATAAGTAATCTCACTCATACAATTGCCTCCCGTGTTTAAATGAGAAGAGGAGAATTTGCAGCCGTGCAATATGTGGGTCTACACATAAAGAGCTTTTGACATAGAAAAATTACCACAAGTTAAATAAATGTAGAGAGGAAAGCGCCTTTTCCATTCAATATAGCCTTTACTCTTCTTTTGATTCTTCGAGTTCTTTTCTGATAAACAATTGATATTACTTGAAAGGAAAAACGGTTTTTTCTTTAGCTATTTTAATTGATTTAAAAAACTGAATTAGCGATATCCTCCATAAAGTCAGACTTGAATTCAAGGAGCAACTTGGGATCATCTACGAAAATGGTGAATCCGTAAGTGAATGCAAGATGAGATACATCTGAGAGAGCGTAAAGGGGTTTGAAACCAAATTTTTTCACCCATCTCTTACACACGGTATCAAAGGCTTTATTGTAGAAAGTGATATTCTTTGAAGTGTGGAATGACATATTGAATGTGTATTGAACCAGCTTGGAGGTATCAATCAATCTACTGATACTTTTCAAAATTCGCCTGGGAAGAGATTTTGACTCTATTGTCTCACTCTTTTCCTTTGATTTGCCTCTTTTTTCAAATCGAAAGTTGATAACAGATGAATCGATTACGTTAGAGTTGGGTATCAAAGCGATGGAGCCATCTGGTTGCCGTATCTTTGTGTAGTTCATACTAATTTCCAAGACAATACCCTCGTTTCCTCC
>JABXGU010000330.1 GCA_016550415.1 archaeon
ACCATTTTTGGTCGGATGTCTTGTGCCATAATTAATCGCCAGCATGCATATAATTAGCCACAAATTAAAGGTTGATATTACAGATTCTGATGAAAATAGGCACTATAAAGATTATTTAAGTTTGAACTTTCTATTCAATCCTGTAGTTTTAGATTGAGGGTGCTGGCGATGGTACGGCTTCGCAGAGACTTATTGGCGGGAATCTATGTAATTACCCTCATTGTATTACTCTCAATAAATTGGGTTGGTATCCGTGAACGGTATACTGTGAGTACATACCCCCTGCAAGGCGTGCAAGACATCGTAGTTGGCGACATAGATGCTACACATATTGGTGATGAAGTCGCATTGTTGACGCCTTCAGGAATATTTGTGGTGGGTGATATTGCAATTGCCCCTTGGATAGAGGTTGTCTATGATCATCCAGACTGGGAACTCAACCCACTAACCGCATTTGCTGCAGATAACTTTGAACCATCTAAAAAATCACTTGAATTAATGACACTTACAGCAAATGGAACATTATTGCTAATTGGACGAAATGCCTCTGAATGGAATGTAGAAGTTATTGGTCATCTTCCTTGGGGTGATCCAGTATGGACCACACACGCCGTTGCTAGTGGTCAACTTAATTCGAGTTCAGAAGCAGCAGAATTCGTGACTGTGGGCGAATACTTTGATTTACCTACAATGAACCATTTGGGACGAGCACTCATTGTTCAAAGCCTTGACAATGCTTCTTGGCAGGTTGAAAAGACCTACAACACATCTAAGCCCCTCCTTTGTGCTGCTATCGGCAATATTGACACAACTAGTCCAGGAGAGGAACTTGTCATGGCAGGGCAAGAGAGTAATGTTGTGGTCCAAAAAAGAGTAAATGATACTTGGCAAAGTGAAATTCTCTTTAACTGGGATAGAACTATCCCATCCATCACCATTGGCAATTTTCTAGCTAATAAACCAGGCTATGAAATTGGATTAGCTTTAGGCGCTGATATTTTCACATTGTATAAATCAGGTAGTACGTGGACTCCAAAACAGATATGGGATAACGAAGATACACAAACAGATCTTAATACTTTGATTTCATGCAACCTTGATCCCTGGAATCCCGGTGATGAGCTTCTGATTAGTGCAACCAATGTTGCTTCTCAAAATGCTGAATTCTATATGCTAATCCATAATTTTGAGATATGGAGTAGACGAAACCTATTGAACCTCGTAACAGCCCCTACTTCAATAGATACAAGTAACATTGATTTTTATCGAGATGCAGATGAAGTAATTTTCGCTTCAGAAACTATTGTTAATATCCTTGCTATTCCTAATGGCGGGGATCGCACTTTCCGTGCCTCTGTAGCTGTCCTACTTCCTGCATTGATTCTCCTTCCAATTACAATTGTCATCTTTGCACTTGCAGATTATATAACCCGTGTATCTACAATTCGCCGCCGGAATTATGCACTTCAAATGGTTGCCAGAGGTTTTGCCAGATGCCCATATTGTAGAAGGTTTGTACCAAAAGATAAGATGAAAGCCCATAGACGTTCCCATCAACAACGTTGAAGCCAGGAATGTTAGCGTGCGATATTTTTCATGTTCCTAGCTAGCCAGATTAGGAAGACTTCTTAAGAAATCGACTAGGTAGCGTTTCAAGTAGTTGGATAGCTTCATCCATGATACTTGCTATCAATTCTTGTACGGTGGGAATATCCTGGATGCCACCCACAACTTCACCACCAAACATCAATGCTGTATCTGGCTTCTGATCTAACAGGTCGACAAATCCCTTCTGCTCCAAATTTAGAATAGCCTTGTTCGATTCAACAGGATCTCCCAAATAGAACCGAGGAACATCCT
>JABXGU010000331.1 GCA_016550415.1 archaeon
AACAAGCGCTATTTTTCCTTTTTCTACAAGCTCTTCAAGATTCCAGCCAAATGAACGCATATTTTGAACAGTGGATTGAAGATGTTCTTCCATTGAAACTAGGACACCGGGCTCACCAGTTGTTAGGGCGCCATTGACTAAGAATTGATTCAGCAAGATTGATTTGCCAGTACCTGGACCACCGCTCACAAGAATAATAGAGCCACTAGGGAAACCTCCGTGTAGAGCCTCATCAAGTCCAGGGATCCCTGACTTTGTTCGATCCTTCATTTTTTTCCCTCCGCATTTAAGCGCTTAACAAATAAACTAGATTTGTTCCTTCATTTAAGAGGTTTGTGTATTCTTCTTTAACTCATACTACATTTTGGCAAAATGCCTAAAAATTGATTAGAGCACATGAATTTAAGTTAGAGAAAGAGGCAGGTATAATGAGTTAGCAAGATTGTTCACAATTTGAGGCTACCGATGTGTTCTTGGAACCTATAATCTCGGGGGGGTTTCCGAAAGGAACAAGCATCGCACTGGTTGGTCCTCCCGGATCAGGCAAGACTTGTATCTGCTTACAACTTGCCTTGGAAATGACACGTAAGGGACTAACCTCCATTTATTTATCAACTGAGAACACACCCACAACAATACTGAGCCAAGCTCAAGGAATGGGACTACTAAAATCAAAAGAAATCCCGAAACAGAAGATTCAATTTATAGACGCTTATAGCTGGCGAATCGGAATGCGCCATGACCCCTTCGCAATAAGACGCATAACCGATCCAGGTAATCTCAACGAAGTTAACCTCATCTTAACAGATCAAGCAAAAACCATAGAGCCAGGTTCCATCATTATCATTGACTCTGTTTCGGGTCTGAGTCTTGCTGCCCCCGACCAAGAAAGAATCCGTACTTTTGTTCACGTTCTTGCACAGCGCATCACAAGTTTAGAAAAAACCGTGATTATCATCCTAGAAGAACAGGCCCATGATCCCAAATTAGTTACAAATCTTCGTTCTCTAGTCCATGGCTCATTTTTTACAAAAACCGTCGAAGGGCTTGATGGAAAACTCCACTGGGTTCTCAGAATGCACAGTCTAGTAGGACACAGCACAAAAACAAACTGGCATGAAGTTCTTGCAGAAAAGACTGGGCTAAGCCTTGCAGGTGATGAAGAAAGTGAATGATTCCATACAGATGGGATTTGCACCATCAGGAACTCTTCTGATTCCAAGAGGCTCCCAGCTTCTCCTTCATGGTTCACCGGGAGTAACCAAGGCAACCCTTGCAATAAGATATCTCTGCGACCGGTTACAGCAGGGCGAATCCTGTGCCTATGCGACAACGGTCTGGACACCCCAACAGGTAAGAAAAGCGGCTGCAACCTATGTTAGTGAAAAGCTTCTCTCCAAACTACGCATCATTGATGGAGTCTCCTGCGTGGCAGGAAAGACCTCATCTGAACCCTTTGCATTCCAGAGCCTATACAATCTTAACACAATAAACCTCATACTCCTCCAAGCAATATCTGATTTAGAAAAGGGCCACCTTTGCATCGACAGCCTCACCACACTCATGACCTACTCTACCCCAATCTCAGTCATCAAATTCCTCCAAGTACTGTCAGCCAGAGTAAAAGACCGAGGTGTAACATCAATCTACCTAATGGAAAAAGGAGTCCAAACTAAAGAAGTGGTAGCAACCCTCAGCTACTCCGTAGACGGAGTAATCGAAACACGAGAAATAGAAGCCAGCGGACACCTACAACAACAAGTTCGTCTAACACATGTCCGCGGTGCAAAAATCGATAGCCGATGGCTAGAATTCTCAGAAACTGAGCCCCTCGAATAATGTGAAAATCCTAGCACCAAGAATACAAATACAACAGATGATGAAAGAAAAGCAAATCCTATTCTCATCCAAACATAATCATCGAATCAAGGATTACTGGGTGGAACACTCTTAGGCTTTGGAGGAAAAAGGTAATCGATGAAATCCTCAAAGGTCTCAATAAACCCCGGCATCAACCAAATAGCCACCAAACATAACACAAAAACACCAACAACACCCAAAACGAAACTCATTGGGAAATGGGCCATCTCCCATGTCATGATTCCCCAGTAGACTAGCCATATTTCATAAACGACTCGTAGGACATTTGCTGTGAAGAGTAGTATTGAGACAACGGCTATGGATAGTCCTTTTCTTCTCCAAGTTCCCCTTGGTAGTGGGAGAATTAATCCTGCGAATACTGCGATTACTTGTATTCCAGTGCAATCTCGGATGATTTGATATTGGAAGCCTATGCCGCTTACGAAGACAGCACCATTAACCCAATCAACGACGGGTATCGATGGTACTGATATGGCGCTTAGCATTGAGGCTGAGCAATAGGCTGTTGGGATAGCCAGAAAGAAGGGCTCAGGAAGAAAATAGACTAATAGAGTTATAATAATAGCAATAACTAAATACAGAATTAGGTCTCCAGGAGTAGGTTTTGTCGTGTCCGCAGTTTCAAGATCTTCGTCGTTTCGAGTTTCTTCTAGAGTTTTTGTGTCAGTTTCAGTTGTTATTGGATTCACCGTCCTTCTTGGTGGAGGGGTTGCCTATTATTATGGTCTTTCACTTCTCGGGGAAACAATGGTGTTAGTAGGTGTTTTTCTGTTCACACTCACGTTCCTCTGTTGGTATGCGGCACGTCGGAACCAAATGAAGTGAACGAAGCTTTTCTAATTTCACTTATTAGCGTTATCCCTTGACCAAGTCATTTAGATAAACTCAGCCTTTTATCTTATAGCTGTTGAGAAGAAATAATACGCCAAAACTCCCAAAATTTTAAATAGAGCCTTCCGACGTTGGAAACTGTCCCAGTCCCATTAAGGACTGAGATATCTAATTCATGATGGGGAGAAGACCCCAATTCTAAAGTTGAAATACACTAGTATGAATTACGGTGACCAGCCTTGAGCAAGATACAAATCATTTCGAAGGAAGCACGAAAATTCCTTCCTCCAAAAACTTTCAGCAAACACGCTCATATTAAGAGTCTAGAAGAGTTCGGAAAAATTTATCAAGAATCCATCAGAAACCCCGAAGCCTTCTGGACAAAACAAGCCAAAGAGCTTGAATGGTTTGAGAAATGGACAGGCCCTACACACACGTGGGACCCCAAAGAAGCAAAATGCACTTGGTTCAAAGGTGGTAAACTTAATGCAGCCTATAACTGCCTTGACCGACACCTCAAAACTGACAAAAGAAACAAGATAGCTATCATATGGGAAAGTGATAATCCTGAAGAGAGCCGCACCTTTACCTATGAACAGCTCTACACAGAAGTTAGCAAGTTTGGCAACGTTCTCAAAAAGCTAGGCTATAAGAAGGGTGATCGGGTAGCCATATACCTCCCAATGATTCCAGAACTCGCTATTGCTATGCTTGCTTGCGCCCGTCTCGGAATCATTCATAGTATTGTCTTTGGTGGTTTTAGCGCAGATAGTCTAAAAGATAGAATTCTAGATAGCAACTGCACTCTTCTCATCACAAGTGATGGCAGTTATCGCAGCGGCAAGACAATTCCACTTAAGACTAATGCAGACCAAGCCCTTGAAAAGTGCCCCAACGTCAAATATAGCATTATAGTCAGACGTACAGGCATTGATGTCTCTTTGAAGAAAAAACGCGACCTTTGGTGGGACGACCTCATGAACGACCCCAGCATCAAGGGAGATTGTCCTTCAGTACATCAAGATGCTGAAGACCCACTGTTCATCTTGTATACAAGTGGGAGTACAGGTAAACCGAAGGGTGTTCTGCACACAACTGGTGGTTACTTAACCTATGTAATGACCACCTTCAAATGGATATTCGATTACCACGAGAACGATATTTATTGGTGCACTGCTGACATTGGTTGGATAACTGGACACAGCTACATTGTTTATGGACCACTGGCAGCAGGCGCTACTAGCCTCATGTTTGAGGGTGTTCCAACTTACCCTGAACCAGACCGCTTCTGGGCAATTGTAGAAAAATGGAAAGTTAACCAATTTTACACAGCCCCAACTGCTATCCGTGCGATAATGCGATATGGTGAAGAATGGGTATCAAAACATGACCTAAGCTCCCTTAGACTACTCGGAACTGTTGGAGAACCAATCAATCCCGAAGCATGGATTTGGTACCACCATGTAGTAGGCAAAGACAAATGCCCAATTGTAGATACTTATTGGCAGACTGAGACAGGTGGAGTATTAATCACTCCAATCCCCGGCGCCATACCCTTAAAACCAGGATCATGTACCTTGCCCTTCCCTGGAATTGAAGCAATGATTGTAGACGAATCCGGTCAAGAAGTTGGAGTAAATGAAGGGGGATACTTGGTCATCAAGAAGCCTTGGCCAGGAATGATGAGAACCGTCTATGGTGATCATAAGCGTTTCATTGACACATATTGGAAGACCTTCCCACCATTTTACTTAACAGGTGATGGTGCACGTCGTGATGAAGATGGCTACTTCTGGGTTGTCGGACGTATCGATGACGTTGTAAACGTTTCTGGTCACAGAATGGGCACTGCAGAAATCGAAAGTGCATTGGTTTCACATAAAGCTGTTGCCGAATCTGCTGTTGTCGGCTTCCCACATGATATTAAGGGTCAAGCCCTTTATTGCTTCGTTACTCTCAAGGAAGGATTTGATAAGACGGATGAACTTCGAGAGGAACTCCGTTCACATGTGCGCAAGGAAATTGGCCCAATTGCCACGCCAGACAAAATACAATTCGCTGATGCCTTGCCCAAAACACGGAGTGGCAAAATTATGCGGCGGATTCTGAAGAAGATTGCAGCTGGCGAAATCGATGACCTTGGTGATACGACTACTCTTGCAGATCCATCAGTAGTTCAGAAACTCATTAATGAACGGGTCTAAGAAAGGAGATGGCATCTCCTTTCCCTCAATTTTTTCGAAGTTTTCTTTCAGCATCATAGCCGCACCATCAGTTTACTTAGACGTTTGTATGCTACTCTGAAATTAATGATACTATATTTCAATAAATAGCGCTCTGTCTTTCACTTAATTAGTTCCATATGGCTATAGGATATCAAAGTAAACCTTAAATCAAGGTCGTTTATAGAAATTGGCAAACTAGGATGAATGATATCTTGAAATGTCGTAATATGAAGTTTAGTGAAATGAAGAATAAGGATGTCATTGATCGCACAGGTAAAAGGATTGGCAGATTAATCGACTTCCATTTCAGTTGGGAGAAAGACAAGGTTGAATTAAAGTCCATTGTTCTTGGAGGTAGCAAAATCGAAGAATTTCTAGAGTCAATCAAAGTAAAGCCAGATATAGATCCCTTTTTCTCAATGAATGTCGTCGACTGCTATGAAGATGGTAAACTACATCTTAGTGTCGAATACGAGAAACTTACCAAACCAGTGAAACTTGGCAAGAAGGAAATGCGGCTTTCAGAACTTTCAAAGCTCAAAATTAAAGACGCAGATGGAACTAGTATTGGTAACATCATTGATGTATGGTTTGATGCAGACGGTCATCTACAATTTATTATCGGGGGCGGATTCTTTGAGGAACTCTTCGAAAGACTTCATATCAAACCAGACATAGATCTAATTGTAACTCAGGAATTTATCAAAGAGATATCCGATGGCAAAATCCATCTGAAACTAACTAAATACCAGATGGAATCCACATGCGAAGTGGAATGGGAGAAACTCAAACGAGAGTTGACAGGAGCTCCAATGCCAACCCCTTTACAACATAATGCGATATGGCTTAGTCGTAGTCCAAAAGTAGGATAGGGACTATCAAGTACAAGATAATCCTCTTTTAGAGTTGATTATCCGTTCACTGAGCAAAAAGAAGAATACTATACACCTTCTAAGTTCTAGATATTTTTGTAATAGGAAGAAGTTTGTTGTTTACGAATTTCTCAAGGTGCTGCCTTTTTTCTTCAATAATATTCTTGGACTTAGAGGGAACATCTGCATATAGATCATATACGACAAAATAATGTTCATCTTTCACTCCAAATTCCCAACGCCCTACGATTTGACCATCTAGCCAAATAGAGGGGCGGATTTCTCCGGATTGGTTAACACCGCTGGTCCCTGTGTCAGGCATAGCTCTCTTGGGAGTTGAACCCTTAGGCCAATGGTATTGTGCAGAACGAGGGAAAAGTCTGGGAAGGATTTCGCTATCAGTATACCAAAAACGGTCAGTAAACGCTTTGGCTAGGTGATCCTCATATGGGAGAAACCAGACAACTGGTTCTTTTAGAGACTCAAGGGATCCAGCAAACTCTAAGTCACTCGCAGCAGCATAGAGGGTTTTGTCTATAACTTCGTATTCAACTATCTCATTTGAAAATTCTTGGAGTATACCTTTTACCTTTGTTTTTGTTGTTGGAATCCACCAAGCTATGTCATTTAGTGAAACTGGTCCAAATGTGGCTATGTAACGTAGAATGAGTTCACTAATTGCTTTATCTTCATCTATATCTGGTAAAGAGAAGCCAGGAACCCATTTTTCTAGTAAAGAATAGGCAGTCGATGTACTCTTTGCAGATTTAGCAGAAGCGCGTACAACCCGTCCCATTGCAGATGCCATGATGAGAATCCATCGAATTTCTTTACCAAAATGTGGAAGTTTTTGTTTTAATTCACGTATTTTCATTGGTTTTTCTTTGAGAACTTGAAGAATTTCATCAATCTTTGATTCAATTTGTTTATCTGTAAGATTCCTAAGAAATGGAATTCTTCTGACCTGCCTAAATAAGCTGGGTCCTGTTGCTCTGATTATGAGAGGAAGATTCTCAAGATGGACGACATGAACAGTATTTCGGAATGCATTAATCCTTACAATCTTTCTTCCGCAATTTAGTGACTCGAAAACTTCCCGTGCGTCATAATCGCCTATACGTGCCCACACAGAAAGATATGGTGTCCAATAATCTGTAGAATGGAGTCCAAGCTGGGAATATGCAATTTCATAGAAGTCTCCTCTCTTTTCCTTGAAGGACGACTGCTTCCGTAGATGATTCAAGCGTATCTGTTCAACTGTTACATTGGTTACTGTGTTTGCCTCCATTTCAACTGTTACGGTACGTTTCCAATATAAATGAAGGAGAAAATAAAAATAGTATATAATTGTCGAATTGGTATATTATTAGAATTCAGGTACTTTCTCAGGAATTGCTTCAACAGCTTCCTCATGAATTGTTGGTAGGTCTTTAGCCTTTGGAATAGGATAACTAAAGCCTTTTCTGATCAATATTGCG
Organism: archaeon; assembly: GCA_016550415.1. The sequence continues at coordinate 7,288 of JABXGU010000331.1, forward strand.
CCAAGAAGAGAAATTAATGAGCAAAGACCAAAGGTAAGTGGGAACCCATAAAGTGGGAGAAGCCATCCAAAGAAGATTAGGAGTGGTATGGCAAATAGCATTGCAACTGTGGGTTTGAAGGAGTAGAGACTGTTTCTGATTCGAGTAGGAAATACATCAATCATTACACGTTGAGTCAAGATATTTGAGAATGATTCGAATAGCGAAGTAATTAGAAAAATGATGAAGATTAGAATGATGGGTATTATTGACTCAATTGGTATTTGAAAAATTGGAATAAAAGTAAATGGAAAATAGAAAGTAATTATGGTTACTGTCACTGGTGGGGGGAAGAAAAGGGTACTCAAAGCTATAACTAGATAGAATAAGAAGCCACAGAATTGGAGCAGTCTAAAACGGTGAATCCATTTTACGGGGTCGAAGCGTCTTGACCATATCCCACTCCTTTCCAGTGTGACAGCTTGAGGCAAAAAGACTGATGTGCGAAAACCTGAAACTGCAATATCTGTTAATAAATAACTGAAGTAGAGGGGAAACAGTAGTAGATTCCACCATATAGTTCCTGTCGCCCACATGAGTACTTCTCCAAAGAAAGTGAATGCTACGAATGGAGATGAAACAGTGAACAAAACACCATCCTTTAAGAGACCACCATATTCCCTAAGAGTTGGCCGCTTTTCTTTTACATCTCGAACACCAGGTAAGTCTCTGATGACAAAGAGCACTATAACTGCTAGAAAAATCATCATATAGGCTTGAAGTTGAAAAACCCACGTTCTCTGCATTAAGAGTGCCAGCAGACTTCCAGGGATAAGGACAAGGGTGGAAACGACTTGGAATAACATTCCTAATCTTCCAGAGAAGACACCATACTGTTTTCTGTCTGTATCATGAGGCATAGCAATTCGATAATTATTATCAAACCACGCACTAAAGGCACCACTCTCCTGGGATGCTCCCAAGCCCATTAGAGCATAAATTGCTAGGAATACTGAGAATGGGGTGGAATATGTTATTTGAGAAGCTAACATAAAGGCAGCAGAATAGCAAATCATGGCTGATGCAATGACCCATCGTTGTCCAATCCAATCTCCTATTGCACCTGTTGGATAGTCAAGGGCAGTTTGTATAGCCAACTCGACGACTACTAGAATACCAACCATTGTTATTCCTGCAAGATAGTTTCCGCCACCCAAGGATTCTGCCATGAAGATCATCCAAAACGTAGTTGAAATCTGAAATGACGCTGCAAAGGCAGGAAGGAGTATAGCCATGATTTTTGCTAGATGTAGCCCTGCCTCACTGGCACCTTCAAGACCAAAGAGTTTGGCTAGCATACTCATGAGCTATTTCTCCGACTGAGGTAGGATTGATTGCCATCAAGAACTAAACATCTCAATATAAGCATTGGTACTAGCTAAAGTGCCAATACGGAGAGTTGCAATAGTTTTCCTTTCATTAGATGGTTATTGTATTCACCGATTTTACTTCATTCAAAAAAACCTAACAAAACTATATTATTAAAAAAGAAGAGGAGTGCCCAGCATTGCTGGGCAAAAATGTGAAGTCAGCGTTTACGATGACGTCTGTGGATGACACCAATGCTAATGCTTGCAACAAGTGCAAGACCGATGGCTTCGATTGGGAAACCTGGAATCGGAGGAGTAGTAGTTGTCGTTTCAGGGATATTATTGATTGTCACAGTAACAGAATCAGACCCTGTATTACCCACATTGTCATAGGCTAATGCAGTGATTACGTAAACACCAGCACTGAATAACGTCGTATCCAAGCTAAAGTTATAAGGTGCACTG
>JABXGU010000332.1 GCA_016550415.1 archaeon
CCTCAGAGCTAATATCGTCCTACTGCATTTGAGGGTATTCAAAAGGCTTGCTCTGAATCAGTTTTTATCCTGAACTATCCAGTAAAGACTAAAACGATGGTCACAGTAGTTTAGTTATGGGACTGATAGGCTGCCATATAACGGGCGGAGTCAAAGATTCTCCCCAAAATGCTCACGACCTTGGCGTTGAAGTCATGCAGATTTTCACCCGAAGTCCCAGCCAATGGAAATGCAAACCACTAGAAGACGAACTTATCACACCCTTTAGACAGGAAATCAAATCCTTTAATATTCAATGTGTTCTTGCCCATTCGATTTATCTCATAAATTTGGCTAGTGTCGATAAGACTATACGTCGAAAATCAGAACGTGCATTTCTTGAAGAAATGGATCGATGCGAGGCCCTTAATATTCCCTACTTGGTATTTCATCCTGGCTCATACCGCAACTCAACAGAAAGGCGAGGTATTCGTCGGCTCGTGAACAGTCTTAACCGTTTACTCCACCAACGACCAGCTCATAAGGTCCAGATACTCATTGAGAATACTGCCGGAGGTGGATCCTTGTTAGGAGGGAATTTCGAGCAAATCGCATCAATTCGAGATCAACTGGCGTTTCCCGAGCGAGTTCATGTCTGCTTTGACACATCCCATGCATTTGCAGCTGGATATGATCTCAGTACACCAACAGGATATCATGAGATATTGGCTGAGTTTGATTCAATTATTGGTACACACCATTTGAAAGCGTTTCACCTCAACGATTCTAAAACAGCCTTATCCAGTCACCATGATCGCCACGAAAACATCGGCTTAGGCTATATCAGTGAAGCAACTTTTGAAGAAATCGTCAATGATCCCCGGTTTCGATCGCATCCAATGACCTTGGAAACCCCTGGTGGAGAAGAATGGTTCCGAAAAAATTTAGCTGTTCTTTTTCGACTTCGGAAGTAGGTTGCTAGCTCTCAGTTGAGACTATTCTGGCAAACTAAGTCCCCGTCGGAACCAATACAAGGTGAGAAGACTCAGACCCAAAGTAACAATGACCACAACGCTAATGATTAATCCCATTTCTGGTGTTATCACAAGTAAACCTGAAGGCAGGCCCGTGAGTAACGAGATTTGGCGGAGCCGATAGTAATGAGCACCATTATCGAATCGGAAATCGGTAATGAATTCACGTAGAAGTAATACCCCATCATCGTTGAACCATGCTGTGAATCCAGCAATAGAAGTGAAAGAGTCCATGATGCCATCTTGGTCCATGTCGTATGTTGAAATGTTGGCGTTAATGTAACGGGAGAGATTCCAGTGATAAAGATGAAGCTGGGAATCTTCTTCAACGGTTCCACTCATTTGGGTATTAAATTGGTATGCATTTGCATCCTCAGCAAATTGAAAGCTATGTATCGACCACATTGTATGAGTAAACACGACTTGAGGTCCAGAAACGATTGGGGTATGCCCTTCCATAAACGAGCTATAATTAAACTGAGGTAATCCACTGGAAATATCCAAAATTTCTGTTGTAAGACGAATAGTGAACTCATCTATGTTTTCATCTATCGCTCTAATTCGGAGTTGATATTCTCTAGAATGTTCTTCCTTGATGCGAGTCTGGTTCAGTTCAACTGTTTCACGCGTTATATCTCTGAATGTAAACGTATCGTCGACAGAATAGCCATAGTTTATTTGCATTTCACGTCCTTGAATGACTGGGTTCAAAAATAATACAGCTAAGCAGAGTGAGGATAGAATAACGAGTAATGTTCGTCGATTTAGATACATGACCAATTCCCCATAGGGAAAGGTCTTATCGCTGTTTTAAGCCTATTCGCTTTGGAAGAAGGGTGACTTTTACTCGGATTCCTCTTCAAGGAGCGGGGGCTCAACAAGTGGTTCCCCTAGCGCCTTGAGAGTAGCTTCTGCATGAAAACGAACGGCTTTTGCAGGATCTTCTAAAGCACTGCGGAGTTGTGGAGCTAACGGTCGACCAGCCTCCCCAAGGAAATATATTCCACGAACAGCTACGACCCGAACCAAGGTATTTTTGTCTCCAAGCATGCGAACATAAGCTTGAACTGCGGGTTCTGCAGCAGGACCCATATCCTCAAGAATCTCCAAGGCTTCCATCTTGACATAGATTTCACCATCTTTGGCCGCAGTCAAAATAGGTCTGAGGAGCAGTAACGGATCATACCCAATACGATAGAGGGTATGTGAAACAATAATCTGAATAATAGGTTGATTCGACTTCAAGGCTTCAATCAGATCTGGGATTGCATCATTAGCCTCTTTTCCAAAGAGACCTAAATGCTGAGCACCTTGAAGTGCTAGAATGGGATTAGGATCACGAAGACCAGTGATGAGTAAGTCTATCTCATCCTCAATCCCTTCATTCAGATCCAAGAGTGCAATTAGAGCCGCCAATTGAGCAGCGGGTACAGGATCAGCTAGCAATTTAGTGAGCGCTTTCAAAGTTTTCGCAGTAGGTTTCTTCTTTTTGCTAATTCGACCAATAGCGAGTGCAGAACAGATCCGAATGTCATCATTGGCGTTCTGCAGTTGTTCAACAAGAAACGGTATTGCCTCAAGAGCGGGTTGACCGATTCGAGCGAGCGCACAGATAACCTGTCCCTGGACAACTGGTTCAGGATCATTAATTAGCTCAATGAGGCTAGGTGCTGACTCTACTGCGCGGGGACCGAGGTGTCGTAGAATGGCTGCAGCTTTTGCTCGAATTTCTGACTCCTCTTCAACTAATAGCTGTGTAACATAAGGAATGACCTTCGCGCCCCCCGATGCTAGTTGGTTTGCCGCATTGTTACGTTTCCGTCGATTGGTCTTCATCAAGTGGATTAGTTCAGCGATCTCTGCTTCAGCCAAGTCTGCTTCGGTGGGAATGACTTCTTTAGGCATAGCGATAAAATCGACAGACACAATCCAGCTATCAATTTCTGGAAACAGAAAATCAATGCCCAAGCTGGTTTTAATTCGGTATTTGCGCATCATACGGTACAAATACACTTGGGCACCGAAGCCAAATAGAAACACTCCGGTGCCAGCGATGATGATGTAAAGTGAATAGGCG
>JABXGU010000333.1 GCA_016550415.1 archaeon
CCGAAACTTATAGTGTACTAACCATCCAATATGTGTAATCGGAATTAGAAGGATAATCATAATCAAGAACCAAAGAATCAATTTGAAATCTGGAATCCTCACTTCAGATCTACTTCATTTTGCGCTCTGCGCTTGATAGACGGATAAAGTTGAATTAAAGATTCACATAGGTTTTGCGGTGTATCCGAGAAGTAATGCATGGGCGCGAATTTAACCCGATAAGCACATAGTTAACACCTGAGACTAATTTTTCTTCCGAATAGGTGGACTTTCGTTTGTATCGTACACACAGCCAGACTTCTGATTAGGCTTCCAGCTCCCAATTTCTGATATGAAGAATTGAAGGCACTTATTTTGCAACAGAGGTGTGGAAAATTGTTCGTAGCGATAAGATTTAAGTGCCCAGAATCTTGAATTCAATCAGAATTTCTTCCGCAAATTATAAAAATTGAACTATGAATAAATAATGTTGCCGAGTGAGCTGCGTGAAAGTAAAGGCAGTTCTGTTGTTTTATGCTCTTCTTTTTATCTGTGTTGCTAGCATGGCACCGTTAAGTTCAGCACAATCCACAGGAGCAATTGCAGATATGAATGAATCTTGGAACTACCGGACTTGGGAAGACGGTATTAGCAACATTTCTCTGAAATGTTACGAAACATACTGATGGGGTATCCGCAACTATATAGGCGAACCAATAATCAACCCTGTGATTACAGCAGAGACCGATCTGGAATTTGTCCCCTATCCGGAGCCATATTTAATTGGTCCACCAATATATGAATGGCGGTGCGACTCGGTTCCAGTGAATCACTGGTGGGGCGGTGGCGGTAGTTCCAAGGGTCCAGTCTCTGTGACCCCTGGATTCCGTATTGAAAGGCACGTTTTTCCTGAGAAAATAGATTCTTTCCCTGCTGTTCAGGTGGTAAACGTAACTCTGTGGGTACAGGATACTATCCCTGATGACGCAAACGAGCTGTCGGTGACTATTGGATTCTATCCTATAGTTTGGCAAGAGGACATTCTTCTGAACTACAACTTGATATCTTGGAGTAACGATGCTGGCTGGTCTGAGTATCAACAAGGTCCATCAGCAATCCAGTTCTACATTTTTCGACCATTTACAATTGGAATATTCAACTTTACCGCTACTTTTGAAGTGACGAAAATTCCGAGTTTAATGGGATCTCCAGTTTCGAAGCCCATGGTGGAAGTCTTCTGGCGTAAGGTTTTGGTTGAAGAACTAGCAGAGCCGTCAACTTCTGTTAGCGTAGAATGCCCAAACAGGTGGAATGCAACCATTCAGCTTGAACAAGAGGTTAATTGGACCCTAGTAAAGACTGAGCTTCCAGCGCTCTTTGCAGATATGGCTTCTATTTCTTCGCCTATACTATATGACAGTGAAGATAACCCACGCGTATTGGATGAGCTGAAGTTCACACTCGCATCTGGTGCCGATTTACATGTATACGACGCAGCTGATAGGCACGTAGGACTGAACTATGAAACAGGGGAACTCGAAATACAGATTTCAGGTGCCACATTTGTATGGTCAGGAGACACGCAAATCGTGACAGTTCCTGATCCGATAGTGGGAAATTACACGACTCGTCTGGTTGGTACCTCAGAGACTTGGTCCACCTATGAGCTATTGATAGAAGCAATCAGCGAAACTGAAGTCTTGTATACAGAAACACATGAGGACACAATTTCAAACGGGCAGACTCACGAATGTACAACGATAATTCCATCTGTGGGAGAGGAGATAAACACCGAGTTGTTGCCTAACACAGTTTTTGATGCTTTTTGGGAAGGTGCCCAATATCCAATCACCATATTCAGTAGCTCAAGCGTAACGCATTTCATCTTCAACCAGACACTGGCACAAATCAGCTTTGAAGTTACTGGCGAGTCCGTCACGACCGGCTACTGTAATGTTACTATTCCAAATAATCTACTTTGGGGGAACTTCACTGTGCTGATAG